>JAJRZO010000287.1 GCA_024275215.1 Candidatus Zixiibacteriota bacterium
GGCACAAATCGAGAAGCAGCAGGTCAGCAAACAACAACATACAACACCGACGCCCAAGACTGACGAAGTGATCATTCACCGTGAGAAATCGAAGCAGGATGAGAAGAACAAGAAGAAGAAAAAGGATAAGAAGAAGAAATCGGATGTTCACCTCGACGTGAAAGCATGAGAGGTCATAGATGAGTAATTATCAGATATTGGAGATCGCGCTTGATGTCGCGTTTTTTGCGACTGTTGCATCAGTCATGGTCATTTTCGCGATTGTGCGTGAACGACACATCAGGAAGACTCTGACAACAGAGTCACGGACGACTCCGTTTCCCGAAGTGCTTGCAGAGGCAGCATCCCCGGCACCGTCGATTGAAGAGATTACAGGTGATCCGGTAAAAAAGAGCAGCAGGAAGCGGATTTTGAAGCGTGTGGAGCCTGAGAAAGTCATACCGACAGGTAACAGGAGACTATCGAGATCTGAGGCGGAGCTAATGGGCAGCTTGTCGTCCGAAGCTACAACAGAGCGAGTGAGTTGAGAGGGATTCTATGAAAAACGATGCACCATGTTTTCTACAGAAGGTCGAGTGTCCTATATGCAAAGCGATCAATGAATTCGAAACGATCAAGGTTGGAGCATACGAAGAAGAGGGAAGAGATACCGACTTCAAACCTGTTGGCATAAGGTGGAAGAATCCGAAGTACCAGAAGTTTAGTCCGATATTGTATTTTATGGCAACCTGCTCCAACTGTTTCTTCACAAGAGAGTATACGGCCAAGTACAAAGACTGGAAGAATGATACAGCTTTCAAGAATTTCAGGCTCAAGGCACTCAGGCAGAATCATACGATCCATGTGACACAGGATGGTTCAGTAATACGAGAGCTTGGAAAGAGTCTTGATCCGCAAAACTATCCGCTCCAGACGGCAATCAGCAAACTGCTTATCGGCATCTACGATGAACTGCTGCTCGACAGACCATCGAATCTCGATGTCGCACGATATTTTATTCGTGTTGCATGGCTTTTTAGAGAAGCATCGAGTTCAGAAAATGTGGAACAGAACGTGTTCCTCAGTTATGTGTCGGCGCTTGACGATCAGTTGAAAAATCTCAGGCAGGTTCATCAGCGTATTCGTGAAACTCAGGGTGAAGTTAAGACGGCTGTCGCGAATCATCTCGAAGATACGAGTTTCACCACCGATGAAATTAGCGAGGAATTGAAGAAAGGTTACAAAGAGGCTCTTCTCTTTCTTGCCGGAGCCGATGAACAATTCGAGTCCGCAGTGAACCAATTCTCGAAAATGTGCCAGCTCAGCAATGATAGTTTCGTCGCTACCGGCGGGGATGATGTGTTGTCGATGCCATTTGCGGGGCATTCATCGTACAGGGGTTTTCTCAGGAGCCTGAAGGACAAATGGGAATACACTCCCGCATCAGAACACGATGCGCTCAGATATTGTCTCGAATTCTATAAAAAAGCGTATGAAACCGGGCACGAAGTCAGCGAAGGTAATCAGCAGATTCAGGTAGAGTATTTGCTGGGAGAAGTAAGTCGACGTCTTGGCAGGTATGCGGAAGCCAAAGGCTACTTCAACAACGCAGTCAGAAGTGCGCAGCAATTCATTTATCAGTACAAAGGCGAGAGCGCGAGAACAGCGTTAGCAAGAAAAATCTACGACATGGCGCTTGCACAGGGCAAACTAAATTTGAAGGAAGCGCAAAGTGTGGAGAAGTAGTAGAGGAACAAACTCTATGTGTGATTAGCACGGAATGGAGAACAGATGATGACAGTCAATACGAAAACAAAGGTAAAGACGCAGGACCCGAATTGGGCTGTGCAAACTGAGGAGCAGCATGTTGATGGTGCTGTTCAAAGACGCAGGTATGTGCGCCTTGACATTACATCGCCGATAGACTTCAAGCTGATCGTACCTGAAAACGATAAGGGCGAAAATGCGGGATTCATTCCGTTTTCCGGTGAAGTCCTGAATGTTTCCGCCGGAGGCGTCCTGATCGAATCGAAGGAGGCGATGCCTGAAGATTCCTATGTCGTGATGGAGTTCGAACTGAATGGAAGCGACAGGATATCGGGAGTCGTTGGAAGAATCAAGCGATGCGATTCGGAGACCGAAGACTGTCACTTTGTTGGCGTGGAGTTCTGTACTTCGGAAGATGTCGAACAGAATTGTCCGCCTGAGTGTCAGAAACTCCTGAACGACGAATGTTGTAGTTTCGATGACAAGATCAGGCGGTTGATCAATCGGTATGTTTTCAGTCGCAAGGTTCAGGAGAAGACCGGGGAGACTGAGTGATGACAGCACGGTATATTATCGTTGCTGTGGTAACAATGCTTCTCACATGGGTGTCGCTTCTGCCCGGCAGTGGTGAGAGAACATTTGCCATAGTCTATAACGGCGCTGAGAC
>JAJRZO010000288.1 GCA_024275215.1 Candidatus Zixiibacteriota bacterium
AATGATTGTCACGGGAGTTAATATCGGAAGAAATCTTTCATTGAACCATTGCGCGCCTTTGAGCCGGACAATCAGTTTTCTCGATACAAAACCCGCCACCAGCGGTAGCGCGACATAGATTCCTATGGATAACAACAGAGCCTGCCAGGGAACGGGAAGGCGTCCGACTCCGAGAAGAAACCCGCCCAGCAGACCATACAGGAACAACATCGCAAGCGAGTTGATCGCAACCATGATGAGAGTATGGCCGTCGTTTCCTTTCGCGAGATATCCCCAGACAAGCACCATTGCAGTGCATGGCGCCACACCGAGAAGAATACATCCGGCAAGGTAGCTTCGCCAGAGCGGGATCTGGAGCATTTTGATACCATAGACAAGCACAACTGTGCCCGCACCATGAGTCTGACCGACAGCAAGATCAAGACCGAGCGGCATTTTGACAAGATCGACCGCGTCAGGACCAATAAATGAATAGAACAGACTGCCGAGAAAAAAGAGAGAAATCGCGTACATCGTAAATGGTTTGATCGCCCAGTTGACGAACAGCGTCAATCCGACAGGTTTCACGCTCTTGCCCGCCATGAGCACTTCGGAGAAATCGATTTTCACCATGATAGGGTACATCATAAAGAAAAGACAAACAGCTATCGGGATCGATACCACCGGCGCGCCATTAGTATATATTGCCATGCCATCGAGAGTGGTCGCCACACCCGGAGCGATTCTGCCGAGCGCAATCCCACCCACGATGCACAGAGCTACCCAGAGCGTCAGGTATCGCTCGAAGAACGACAGCCCTTGCGGCTCTTTAGTTATGCACGCTTCCGCAGCCATATCAGGTTGTTTTTTCCATTTTCTTCAGACTCTCAGGGAGCGTTTGGACGAAATCCCTGATTTCATCGCGGACTCTTCTATAGTGGTTGAGTGCAGCGTTTTCATTGGGAGCATCTTTAGCGAGCAGGGGCGGATCATCGAAACCCCGATGGACTACAGTCGACTCGCCGGGAAAAAGCGGACAGTGTTTACTCGCATGATCGCAGACTGTGATAACATAATCGAATCGCAAATCTCGAAACTCATCGACATGCTTCGATCGTTGCGCTGAAATATCCACGCCCGCTTCTGCCATCACCCTGACCGCATTCTGATTCAACCCATGCGTTTCGATTCCGGCAGAATATGGTTCAATGCTATCTGATTTCAGGTGGCGTGCCCAGCCCTCGGCCATCTGGCTGCGACAGGAGTTGCCGGTACAGAGAAAAAGTATTTTCAGTTTATCCACACCGTCTCCTCTCGAACTGCGACCATCGCAATTTTGATTTTCCAATAAAGGGTAACGTGTTCCAATAACAAGGAAAAACTTTCCATTACCAGGCATGGCTCGAATGACTAACTTGTTGTACTGCCACAGGTTCCGCCGCACCTCGCACGGCACAGCATTTGCATAACAATCTGCGGGAGACAGAGCGAATGCACTCACGTGTCAACATTGTGCGAAATGGCGAACAACGGGACCTTCAGTTCCTGAATCTTCTTCTCTCTCAGATCAGAGAGAAGCGGAAACTGGTTTACTGGATCACCGTAGCAACGCTTGTGTTGTCTGCTGTCGGTCTTTTCCTGACTCCGAACGAATACACCGCATCGGCTAAAATTATGCCATCATCATCAAACTCCTCCAACGGGACAGGCGCTCTCGTCAGTTCTGTTCTTGATGGTTCCGCGCTTTCGGGTCTTGTATCATCGAAAATGACTTCAGAATCCGACATTTATGCGCAACTATTGAAAAGCCGTCCTGTGCTCGATTCTGTGCTTTCGCATGAGTATGTTGTGGAGCACAAGAAGTCAGATTTATTCTCACACTGGGATATCACCGATGGCACAAATGCAAGGCGAAAACTGCTGTCGGTGACATCGGTGCGAAATGACAAAAAAACCGGAATCGTGACGATCGCTGTGACATCGCAATCACCTTCGCTCAGCGCGGAAATCGCAAACCAATATGTCGATCAGCTCGATTTTTTCAAACAATCACTCGACAGGAAAGCCGCAGGAGAAGTTAGCCATTATCTTGCCGAGAGGCTGAACGAACAGCAGCAACTGGTTGACAGTGTCGAGGCAAGCCAAATGCAATTCTACGCTGTGAACAGAAACTATATGAGAAGCGATGATCCTGCGCTGACCCTTCAGGTCGAACGTCTCGAACAGAATGTATTGTTCCAAAGGCAGCTTCTTAACACGCTCAAACAACTCAAGGCATCGAGCGATATGGAACGGGAGAAAGAGCTTCCGCGACTTTCAGTAATTGAATATGCGGAAGCGCCGACAATCAAATCGGGTCCGAGGCGAATCCAGTCAATTTTGCTGCTGACAATCGGCGGATTACTATTTGCCGTCGGGCTGATAACTCTCAAAGTATCATATATATGGTATTTCTCTGACCACACGAGATATGAACTTCAAAGTTCATATCAGGTTTTCGGCGATGATGTCAGGTCTGTGGTCAGGCGAGTTAAATCACCATTTTCAGTGTCGAGCAGATCCGAAGTTTAAGTTCAATCCCCGGCAACTTTCCAGAATCAGCATTACATCTTTGAATCGATGTTTGTTGACATAGGCTGATATTTCAGCCAGTTTTCAATGGCCTGAGGTTGTAGGTCATCTCCACCTGAGACATGACAAACTAAGCGTCAGGCTACAAGTGAGCCTGACCTACTGAATGACAAACGGTGAAAGACACTAAGCAATCAATTCTCATAGTCAGCTACTTCTACGCTCCAATCGTAAATCCGAGAGCGATCAGATGGACTGCTATAGCAGAGCAGTGGGTCAGGAACGGATTCGATGTCCATGTCGTTTCATCATGGTTCCCCGGTCTCGCGAGAAGAGAGTCGATAAACGGCGTGAAAGTGTTCCGCATCGGGGGGGGATTGACTGAAAGCATCAGAGCAAAGCTCACCGGTGGGAATGGGAGAACAGAATTGGCTCTAACTAAAGGCAACGGCATTTCTGTTGGCAAAATAGCAAGATTCATTCATGACATAAGCTGGAAAAAGATTTACTGGCCTGACAGTTCATGCCTCTGGACTCGTTCAGCTATACATGAATCATCCCGGCTTATGATGCGGATAAATATGTCATCATTCATTACTGTATCTGATCCGTATACATCGCATCTTGCAGGACTCGCTCTCAGTCATCGCTTTCCCAATATTCGATGGCTCGTCGACATCGGCGATCCATTCAGTTTCGAGGAATCAACACCGCCGAACAATCGCAGAATCTACA
>JAJRZO010000289.1 GCA_024275215.1 Candidatus Zixiibacteriota bacterium
ATTTATTCGCACTCGGCAGGATAAACATACACAATGGTATGTCTGTCTCGCCCTTCGGCGGTTTTTCGAGAGCAGTATTCGCGACAATGATAAGCGGCTTTTTCAATTTGATAAGAAAACGGGCGGAGGATGCGATATACTGAAATACAGGTCATGTCTACTTAGGACGTGACAGACAATCTGAAATGCAGGTCATGCCCACTGGGGCGTGACAGATAGTCTGGGATATGAACAAGTTAAACATCCTACATCTTATTGAGACTTCCGAGCCGGGTGGCGCAGAGACTGTACTGGCATATATCGCAAGCAATCTCGACAAAGATCGTTACAACTCGATTGCATGCGTCCTTGAAAAGGGTTGGCTGACGAATCATCTCGATAGTCTCAGCATCCCTTATGTGATGATAGAAAACAAACTGTCATACGACCCGGTCTTTCTCTTCAAACTGCTCCGGCTGATCCGTCGTGAACATATCGATCTGATCCATTCGCATGAATTCATGATGACTGTCTATGGCGCTGTTGCAGCTAAGCTGGCACATATCCCGCATATCGGGACATTGCATGGCAAAGTCTACTATCCCGATAAACAGCGAAGAGTGAATATGCTGCGGATTGCTGCGAAGCTCTGCACACGTCTGATCGCTGTGTCGAAAGACCTGAACCGCTTTCTTGTCGAACTGCTTGGTGTTCCGGCTGATAAGATCGAAACACTTTACAACGGAATCAATCTCGATAAGTATCGTTCTGCCAAATCACGAGACGAAACGAAACAATCACTTGGCCTCCAGAACCAGTCGATTGTCATCGGCACAGTCGGGAGCCTCTTTGAAGTCAAGGGGCTGCCGTACCTGCTCGAAGCTACCGCACAGCTAAAAGAAAAATACCCGGACATTTCACTATTTATTGCAGGTGAAGGCAATCAGGAGGATGCGCTCAAGACTAAAGCTGATGATCTCAGACTTGGCGATACAGTGAAGTTCCTCGGATTCCGCGATGACATTCCGAATATCCTTCATGCGGTCGATATATATGTATGTTCGTCCGTATCTGAAGGACTGTCGCTTTCGATACTGGAGGCGATGGCAATGTCGAAACCTGTTATCGCAACTGACGTCGGCGGCAACCCCGAATTGATTCTCGATGGTGTCAATGGGCTATTGGTTCCCCCGCGAGATTCAGGGAAACTCGCCGATGCGATTGCCCAACTCATCGATCATCCTGAGAGAAGATTAGAATTTGGTATGAAATCACGCGAGATTGTCGAGAGTCGTTTTTCGCTGGAACGAATGGTGCGCGACTACGAAACACTATATAAACAGGTACTTGCGAAATGATTGATTTCATCCTGCAAACCATCTTCTGGATCAGCGTTTTCTCGATTGTATGGGTATATGTCGGATACTATCTTTTTCTCAGTTTGATTTCTCTGTTCTACACAAAGAAAGTTCAACAGAACGATTCAACACCGTCGGTCAGCATTATTATCACAGCATACAACGAAGAAAAATCTATAGCGTCCAAACTCGATAATTGTCTCGATATCGACTATCCGGCAGAGAATCTCGAAATCATTGTAGCATCCGATGGTTCGACAGACAAAACGAATGACATCGTCAAGGATTACAGTGACAAGGGAGTAAAACTTGTAGTAATTAGCGATAGAAAAGGGAAACACTATGCTCAGAAGCAGGGAATCGAGGCATCGCATCACGACATTGTAGTTTTCACCGATGCGACAACCAGACTCGAACGCAATTCGATCAGAATGATCGTGCGGAGCTTCGCTGACCCAAAGATTGGCTGTGTCTCCGGTACAGACAGAATCAACGGCGGCGACAAACCAGCTCACGGCGAGGGCGTGTATGTAAAATATGAAATGAAGCTTCGATCTCTTGAGTCATCAATTTCATCACTTGTCGGAGTGAGCGGATCATTTTTCGCAGCAAGAAAAATGATCTGCGACACATGGTACTCCGATATGTCGAGTGACTTTTTCGTTCCGGTCATAGCATATATGCAGGGATACCGGTCGGTTCTGGACGATGACGCCATCGGGCAATACACTGTCGTACGCAATCCCGAAAGAGAATTCGAACGCAAAGTCAGAACTGTTGTGCATGGAATCCAGGTGGTTATGAGGCTCAAACCTATCCTGAATCCGTTTCGATATGGATTCTACTCATTCCAGATGTTCAACCACAAGCTCATGCGATGGCTTATCCCGATTGCATTTTTCGCATGCCTTGTAACGAACATCCTGTTAGTTAATGTTAATCTATTGTATCAGTTCCTGTTGGTTTTTCAGATTTCGTTTTATGTTTCTGCTTTGAGCGCATTCATGTTCAAATCGCTGGAAAAGAACACACTTTTCAAGATACCGTTCTTTCTCGTAATGGTTAACACTTCCATTATTGTGGCATGGTACAAGTATTTCTGCGGCGAGAAATATGTTTCGTGGGAACGGACTGAAAGATGAAAGTTTGTCATCTCATATCCGGCGATTTATGGGCTGGCGCCGAAGTCCAGGCTTTCACACTGCTCCGCTCGCTGCGTGAATCTATCGATGTCTCAGCGATAGTCCTCAACGAAGGAGTGCTCGTCCAGCGGCTTCGCGATGTCGGCATTGACACATACGTGATTCCTGAATCAAGCAATGGTTTCTTTGCCCTGAAAAAACAGGTTGCAGAGAAACTACATAACATCCAACCCGATATTCTTCATACGCACAGATATAAAGAGAATATCCTTGGCGCAATCTTGAAACAAAACGGTCAACATCTTGTACAGACTGTTCACGGATTGCGGGAGGATTTCAGCGGTCTCAGGAAACTCAGGATGAGTCTCTATATGGGGTTGAACAGGTTCTATACGCGACGCAGGTTTTCAAAAATAATCGCGGTCTCTGAAGAAATAGCGGAACACCTCTCCATGCTTTATGGGCGAGAGCGTGTCGTCGCTATACACAACGCCATTGCAGTCGAAGATCAGCAGCCAGCCAGAAACCCGACAGATATGAAAAGAGAACTTGGTCTGCGACCTGAGCAAATTGTGATCGGCTCAGTCGGCAGGCTTGTACCTGTGAAAGCATTCGATGTTTTCCTGAAAGCCGCAAAAATGATCTCGGAGCAAGTTCCGGATGCCGTATTTATTATTGCCGGGGATGGACCTTTGATGTCGTCACTCGCTGACTTGTCCCGCGCAATGGGGATCGACAACAAGGTTATGCTGACAGGTTTCAGAAACGATATTATTGACCTGATGAACTCGTTCGATATACTCGTGATTTCCTCTCGACACGAAGGTATCCCGATGACTGCCCTTGAAGCGATGGCAATGAAAAAAGCTATTGTGTCAACTCGTGTCGGGGGTATGACGGAAATCATCGAGGATTCACGTTCAGGACTTCTTGTAGAACCGAACGATGCAGGTAAAATCGCGGAAGCCTGTCTCAGGATCATCAACGATCCGGTACTGAAAGCAAACATCGAAAGCGGAGCTGTAACCCGTGTTGCAAAGGAATTCTCGATCACAACACAGTGCGAAAGAATCATCAACCTCTACACAGA
>JAJRZO010000290.1 GCA_024275215.1 Candidatus Zixiibacteriota bacterium
GTTTCCTGATAAGACATACAAAGGCGTTGTCGGCAAGAAGAGCACTCTTGCACACCGTAAAGAACCCGGCTCCAAAATCAATGTTTTCGATGTCGAGATCGATATTCTCAACCATGACGAGAATGTGAAACCGGGTATGTCGGCATCGTGCAAGATAATAATCGATCGCATACCTGACGTGATCCAGGTACCCCTTGAAGCTGTTTTCGAGAAAGAAGGCGAGGTTGTCGTTTATCTTGAAAACAAGAAAAAACGAGAGGTAGAGGTCGGCAGACGCAATGATATGTTCGTCGAGATTCTGTCGGGACTCAAAGGCGATGAGCGCGTATGTCTGGTCGATCCGACAATAGAGGAACTTCCCGGCGACAAAGCCACAGAACCTGAGTTGAACAAAGGGCGGCCACGCACAGGTCCCCCTCCCGGAAAGCGCCCTTCGGGAGGCAAAGGACGCAGGGGTAAGTAGCGCGTAATGGATTCCGGTTTTCTTTTCAGTATTTCATTCGAGTCGCTCGGCGCTCACAAGCTTAGAACATTTCTGACAATGCTCGGAGTGATAATCGGCGTGGCGGCAGTGATCGCGATGCTGTCAATCGGTGAAGGCGCGAAACAAGAGGCGCTCGAACAGATCGAAATCCTTGGAATCAATAATGTCATCATAAACGCCAAAGTGCCTGACGAAGATCCAGCCTCCGGTGTTTCCCTACAGAGATCGCCGGGTTTGAATCTTGCTGATGCCAGGAACATAGGAAAGTTTTCTGAGCTTGTGGCGAATGTGGTTCCCCAGAGATTCGAGCAGATTACGGCTGTCGGCTACAGGGGAACTGAGGCGCCGGTTCGTGTGGTTTCGACCACTCCTGAATTTATTTATTCGTCATCTATCGGTGTCGAGTATGGACGGTTCATCACTGATTTCGATATGAAAGATTTCGATCAGATTTGTGTTCTCGGTTCAAAAGCCAAACGTGCGCTGTTTGCATTCGATGACCCGATCGGTAAATACATTCGCATTGGAGATCTCGATTTCAGGGTTGTCGGAGTAATGACGGACAAATACATTGGCCGAGGTAAGGTCGAGGGACTCAAGCTCAAAAATTTCAACGAAGATGTATACATTCCACTTACGACAGCCCAGAAGAAACTCGATCGTGCCGAGGCATCAACAGCAACGACGTCATGGCGACGTATGAGAATGTCATCCTCAGAGCCTCAGAAAGCGTACAATACTCCTGAAATCGATCAGCTTACAGTTACAGTGACTAATCTGAAGTATGTGCCGACAGTCACGAAATTGGTCGAACGAATAATCAATCGCAGACATGCGGGCGTCAGCGACTACGAAATAGTCGTACCGGAATCGCTGCTCAGACAATCCCAGAAAACACAGCAGATATTCAATATCGTCATGGGCGCCATCGCGAGCCTTTCGCTTCTCGTCGGAGGCATCGGCATAATGAATATTATGCTGGCGTCGGTGCTCGAACGAACGCGCGAGATCGGAATAAGGCGAGCTGTCGGTGCAACACGGAATAATATCCTAAGGCAATTCCTTATCGAGGCAGTGACGATATGCCTTCTCGGATGCGCTGTCGGGCTTGCGCTCGGACTTGTGATTTCCAGAGCGATAGCATTCTATGCGGGCTGGCCGACGATAGTCTCAGTCTTCTCGATTGTCCTGTCGATTGGGGTGTCATCCACAGTCGGAATTGTTTTCGGGTTGTTTCCAGCTCACAAGGCATCAACAATCAACGTGATTGAGGCGCTACGGTATGAATAGCATTGAATACATAATAGATCCCCGCCTTAACTGGAGTGACAGCCAAGCAAAGGAAGCGATTCGATGAAAGCGCTGTTCGCATTAATACTATCTGGAGTGATGGCATTCTTCGCCAACGTTCATGCCATGAAACTGACTCTCGACGAAGCAATCGATATCGCACTGAACAGGACATCGCGGGGTGAAATGATCCGTGGCAATCTCGAAGTCGCAGAGCAGAACTATTTCGCGCGAAAGATCAATTTCTATGTTCCTGAAATATCCATCAATGGTGCGTTGCCGCAGTATACTGTCGATGAGTCATACAGGTTTTTCGGTGGAGCTACCAGGAAAGGATTGCGCAAGACACGTACATTAAACTACAAATCCTTCATTCAACTCAAGCAGAGTCTGCTCACTGGGGGAGATATAAAACTTACGGCGAATCTTGTGTCGGGTGATGAAAAATACCCGGACTTACGATTTGACCCTGCTGCGAGTGAAGTGATCAGCAGCGGTACTATAATCGAAAAAAGCCGGCTCGGAGATTTTGAGTTGACTTATACTCAACCGATTCTCAAACCTTCGGAATCAAAAAATAATCTCTATAATTCAAGGGACGATCTATCGAAAGCACGGCTGGAAAGACTTGAAAACGAAGCCAAACTCAAGCAGGAAACTGTCGAGACTTATCTTGATCTTTTACAACTCGGAGTTCAATCAGAAATCATGACAGACAAGTTTGAATCTGCGAAACTTGCGGCGGAGATCGATTCGATGAAACTCGCCGATGAAATCATCTCTGATGAAACATGGCTGAATTCGGCTTCCAAAAGACTCGATGCTCAGCTTGAGTTTTTCGATATCGAGAACTCGAAGTCCGAGAAACGTCGTGAGTTGGCTATCCTGATGGATTTCGATCCGGAAACTGAGATTGATCTTGTCGAGCCGGATATCGCAGGTCCTTTGAGTGAAAAAGACAAATCCCGAATGCTCGCATCCTCTGACAAGACTCTACAGGTCAGGAAGGCTGAAATAGCTTATGCCAGCGCCGAGCGACAGGCGAATTATACGGCTTCAGGACACGGTGTCAATGCCGATCTCGAAGCCAGTTACAAGACTGGCAGAGGATGGTATGATACCGATGGCAACCGCCAGAATATCGATCTTCAAGGTTGGGGAATTGCGCTGAATTTCTCTTATCCGCTGTGGGATGGTGGTGCTTCGAGTGCGGCGGTGATGTCTGCTCGTCTCGAAGCCGAGCAGGCGCAACTTGATCTGTCGAGAGAGAGAAAGACGGCAAAAGCTGAAATTATCAATCTCGTGAACAAAATCGACATCAGTTTCAAACGACTCGAAATCATGAAACAACAGATTGCACTCGCAAGGAACAAACTCGATATTGCTCAGGAACGATTTGACGACGGTCAGATTTCCCGCATCACATTTCTCGAAAGCAGGATTTTTTACCTCGAAGCAAGAGATAAATATCTGGAAGAACTGAAGAACTATTTGCTCGACAGAATAAAACTTAATAGCAAATTCCTCGACGAATAGATTTATTTTGTGAGAGGCAAATATCCCATCTGCCTTAAAGCAGATCGTGTTCCCGAATCCCGCGCAGCGGAATCAAAAACACGACATTCCATCTGAATAAAATTGCTACACTTATTTCAGTCATCTGCAACGAAGGCAGGTATCCCACCAGTCTTTTATATGTGCGGAATTTTCAAGAAGCTTACATAAGCTGGTCTCAGAACTCTGCTATTGCGTCTATTTCAATCAACGCTCCCTTTGGAAGACCTGAGACTTCAACAGTCGCTCTTGCCGGGGGCGAGTCTCCGAAAAATCGTGCATAGATTTCGTTGAACACGGGGAAATCATCCATGTTTCTCAGAAAGACTGTCACTTTCAACACTCTGCCGAGATCAGACCCTGCTCCAACAAGCACGGCCTCAAGATTTCTGATGACTTGCTCAGTCTGTTCTTGTATTCCGCCGGTAATCATTTCGTTAGAATCGGGATCGATGGCGATTTGTCCGGAGCAGAACACCATCCTGAGCTTATCAGATGCAACCGCCTGTGAATATGCGCCAATCATCTGAGGCGCTTTGTCGGTAGAGATTATTTTCTTTTCCACTATGGTCTCCTTTCCAATGGACATAATAGGAGTACCGGTCGGGAATGTCAATCCGGGTCATGCTTTCAGGTAAGAATAGTTCTACGGCTGTAGTATTTGCTTGTCGGGTCCCATGAGAAGTGTGAACGACTCGAGTATCTCTTGATCGAAAGCCTCTCTTTGTTTGTACATTTCTTTGAGTGCAGGAAATGATCCCATCGCGTCCTGATAGACTCTGCGCGTGGTCAGGGCATCGAAGACATCACATACGGCGATTATCTTCCCGAATTGGTGAATCTTGTCGCCGGAAATTCCACGCGGATATCCTGAGCCGTCGACGCGCTCGTGGTGCTGCAGGATAGGATAGTATGCTTCGTTCGGAATGATATCCGTTTCGCTTAGTATTTCTTTACCCCACATGGGATGTTTTTTCACGATCTCGAACTCGGCGCGGTTGAGTGGAGCGTTCTTGTTAAGAATACGACTCGAGATTCTCGACTTTCCGACATCATGAAGAAGTGCACCCAGACCGAGAAGCCAAAGCGAGTTTTCATCTTTGATGCCCAGGTGCATTGCAAGTGCTATCGAGAATGAGCAGACATTGACCGAATGAGTGTACAGATAGTAATCGAATGATGCTATTTTCAATAAGTTCAGGAATGCCTCTCTGCCTCTCATTATGTACAACACCTGATTGCCTACCATATCCTTTGATCGTTCGATATTCTCTTTCAGGGATGGGTTATCCAGAACTTCTTTGACGAGTCCTTTCGACGAATCATAGATGATCGCAGCCTTTCTCTCTTCCTTAATCTCCGGGTCTTCGATTATTCTCGAGAGATTGCTTTCGAGGTATTTACGGTATTCCTGCTTTGCAGTAATGGGCACGAACAATCTGGTGACATTGTTTTCAACGAGTTTTGTCCGGCTGCTTTCGGTAAATGGCAACCGGCTCGATCTGTAGAGGATCATATCTCGTCCGAACTTGAGGAACAGATCGAAATCGAGTACAGTATCTACTACGAGGCTGTCGAGATAGATCGGAAGATATGGAAAGACTGTCTTCCCTTTTCGTTTTGCTGCGGTATTAGCCATTTCTATGAATTATCGGACAGGAATTGCAACACATTAAACCCGAAATGAAGAAATCCCGCCGGGTGACGGGATTTCTTTTACGCACAGGAGAGGATAGAGATCAAGAAGTGTAATTCTTAATCATGAGAAGAACGCTCTGGAGAGAAGAGGATATGTTAGTAAGCGATTTGCTGTATCTTTTCAGCAGTTCCGAATACTGCCACCGCATCGAAAATGCCTTGGGCGGAAAAGCGAATATGTCGAGGAGGGTCTTTTTGTAAGTTTCATCCATGTACTGAATGACATAATACGGATAATCTCCTACATCTTCCGCCTCGATCTCGCCCTTTATAAGTTTATCTCTGAACGCCTCGACTTTTTCGAGCACCACAGTGCCGAAACACCAGGGCGTCATAATAACGCCGAGATTGTTGGCGTCAGTATAGAATGCCCGGATATTTTTGAGCAGTATCGTGAATATAATCTTTTGTGACCTGTAGAATGACATCGTTTCCTGCTGCGACGGATCGGTATCGGCGAGTTTGGCGTCATATTCGCGGTACTTCGCCTCAGCGCGTTCCCAAAGTTCTTCGAGGAATGAATAGTAGTCATCGATATAGACTTTGGTATTCTCACTGAGAGTCATTATGTAGAACCCTTTGTCATCGCGCTTCACCTTAGGCTCTGAAAACCTCTCGAGCCTTTCTTTAGGGAAACCTCTTTCGAATCTTGTCGCCAGCATGTGGCCTCCTTGGTCTCTATTCTCAATCTCTGCATCATGTTGATGCAACGCGCGTGCCGTGTTTTCAGCGCAATTACAGGGTACTCACTGACAGAACACAGGACCGTATTACATGCTGCCGCAGTATGATTTAGGTCGGGTGTGCAGGCTTTGAACAGTTCGGTGTACTTGTTTACGCACAGCAAGTCTCTGCACAATTGGATCACTTCATGTGAAACCGGTTGCATCAGAGTTGACTTGAAATGATCATGAGCGTATATACAATAATATGGGAAGAGTCCTTGCGATCGATTATGGACGAAAACGAATCGGAGTGGCGTATTCCGATCCCGGCAGGATCATCGTGTCCCATTCTGAGGCTATTGAGGTCAATGGAAAGAAAGATGCTATCGGGAAGCTGACATTGTATATCAGCGCGAATGAAATCGACGAGGTTGTCATTGGCTATCCGATCCGTGAGGATGGGGAACGTGGAGAACTGTGCGAAGAGATCGATTTATTCTGCGAGGGGCTGAAATCCAGTTTGCCTGGTGTCGTATTTAGGACTCTCGATGAAAGATATACATCTGTAATCGCGACCGGGCGTATTCATGCCGCCGGCGGTAAGGTTGGCGATAACAAAGGTCGTGTCGACGCCGGAGCTGCTGAAGTTCTCCTGGGTGAATATCTTGACAGAGGGAAGGGTTAGTTGATTATGTCTCGATCCTCTATCACAGACGTTTTTTCGTGGCTGTTTTTTACGATTCTGATTCTGACATCGGCGATTTTGTATGTACCACTCAAACTCATGTCGTATCCTGTACGCCTGTTCAGGAAACTTTAGCCGATGAGATCGATCCGACTGATTGCAGTAATCGTATTCCTGCTGATTGTTGCCGCGGCGCTGATGACATACTCATGGTTCAGCATGAAGCCGGTGCATTCTCCCAACGGAATTTCCCTTTACATCTATCCCGGAGAAACCGCCCGGCAGGTTTCGACTCGACTTGACAGTCTGAATGTATTTCCATCGGAGCGAAGTTTCCGTCTGCTTTGTTCTTTATCTGGTCTCGATAAAAAACTCAGGGTTGGCAGATATGATTTTGACAAGAACGATTCCCGATGGGACATCCTCACAACCCTGAAGGAAGGAAAATCATCTGCGATCAAAATAACTATTCCCGAAGGATTGACACAAAATCGAATTCTGCGTATTCTCTCGAACGCTACTGACATTGATATTGCAGAGTTCGAAGTTCTGGCAACGGACAGAACATTTATCGACTCATTGGGGATTGATGCGGATTCCCTCGAAGGTTATCTGTTTCCGGAGACATATATGATTCCATGGGGTTCTCCTCCTGAATATGTACTGCGGACTCTTGTCGGACAGCTGATGGAGTTTATGTCTGATTCTCTTCGCGATCAGATGGATCGAATCGGTTTCTCACTTCATCAACTTGTAACTCTTGCGTCGCTGATTGAAGCTGAGGCAAAAGATGGCGATGAACGCGCGCTGATTTCTTCGGTTTACCATAATCGTCTGAAAAAGAAGATGCTGTTGCAATGTGATCCGACAGTTATATATGCGGTCGGCGGACTCGACAGGCCGTTGCTTTACAAAGATCTTGAAGTCGATTCACCGTACAACACATACAAGTACCCCGGTCTTCCACCCGGTCCGATCTGTTCTCCCGGCGCGGCGTCGCTTATCGCGGCGCTCTATCCATCGGATACTGACTATCTCTATTTCGTCGCGGATGGAAAGGGTGGACACATCTTTTCGAAGACTCTTCGCGGTCATAACAACGCAAGAAATCAAGTCAAGTTGCGTTAATAACATCAAGACTACATTCAATAATAACGACAGCATTTTTGTCTTACGAACAATAGTTGAATGAAGTTGATACTGCCACATTTCAAAATGTTGTATGACGATACTAACGTAAGTAACAAAAATCGCCGAAGAAAAGAATGACTTAACGAAAGGTTTTTTGTTGACTGATGTTTGAACAAAGTTAAAATTTCGCACAAAGGAAATAAAACCAAACCCCTTACCGAGGAGTGAGGCCATGCCGGTTAAGAAGGCCACAAGGAAGAAGGCTACAAAGAAGACGGCCAGAAAGAAAGCAACCAAGAAAACAACCCGCAAGAAAGCGACTAAGAAAAAAGCTACGAAGAAGAAAGTAGCAAAGAAGAGGGTCGTTAAGAAGAAAGCTACGAAGAAGACAGCAAGAAAGAAAGCGACCAAGAAGACTGCTCGCAAGAAAGCGACTAAGAAAAAAGCCACGAAAAAGAAAGCAACCAAGAAGAAAGCCACTCGCAAGAAAGCTACGAAGAAAAAAGCTACGCGGAAGAAAGCAACCAAGAAGACTACCCGCAAGAAAGCGACTAAGAAGAAAACAACTCGGAAGAAAACAGCAAGGAAGACTGCTCGGAGAAGATAAGCGTCTGATTGCTGTTTTGGATAAGTTCGTGGTGAAAGCGGGCGGCTCAGCCGCCCGCTTTTCTGTTGCTTGACATTCTCATCCCATCTGTATACTATCTCTTTGTAAATAAGGTGAATAAAGTATGCAGATATCAAAAAACGAAATCGAACACATTGCTGCACTCGCAAAACTGAAACTCACACCGGCTGAATCTGAGCAGTTCTCCGCCGATCTTGACAAAATCCTCGGCTATTTCAATATTCTAAGACAAATCGACATACACAACTCAGAACTGAGGATCGAAACAGAGATGTCCCGAAACACTCTGCGCGATGATACTGTCACTCCATCGCTTTCGGTCTCGGAAGCCATCGGCAACGCCGGAGTAACCGAGAGAAACATGTTTTTGGTTCCGAAAGTAATCGACAAATGATTACCATAGGCGTCATCCAGGTTCGTTATGATTCCAGCAGGTTCAGAGGAAAGGCTCTATTCAGGATCGCCGGTAAAACCGTTATTCAGCATGTTTATGAGAGAGCCTGTTGCTGCGACATGCTGGACAGGGTGATCGTTGCCACTGATGACAACCGTATTGCCAAGCATGCGATGGCATTTGGTGCAGAATGTTTTATTTCCCGGAAAAAACACACCTGCGGCACCGAGCGCGTAGCAGAAGCAGTCAGGCGCAAGAAAGCCGATGTTGTTGTCAACATACAGGGCGATGAGGTCCTTCTCAGACCGGAAGTCATCGAAGCGGCAGTAAACAGTCTTCTCAGCACCGAGGACATATCATGCGGTACAGCATGTCATGAAATAGAATCGTTCGATGAATTCGAGAATGAGGATTTTGTGAAGGTTGTATTGGATAAACAGGGCTGCGCGCTCTATTTTTCTCGTTCTCCCATCCCTCATTTTTCATCAAACAGAGCATTTTCCGCCCCACTACTCGGACATATAGGCGTATATGCTTTCAGAAAGGATACGCTCCTTCGGTTTGCGCGGATGAAGCCGGGAGTGCTCGAACAGGCTGAAAGTCTTGAACAACTCAGACTCCTGGAATCGGGTATGAAAATAAAAGTCAGCTTGACAAAGTTCAAAAATTGTAGCTTAAATAGAAAGCATGATGTCCCATGCATAGAAAAACTTCTGGCAGCGGAAAGAGAGTAACAGTGCGTGAGAACAGGACAAAATATGTATTTGTGACCGGCGGTGTTGTGTCGTCGCTCGGCAAGGGAATAGCGGCTTCATCGCTCGGTATTCTGATGAAGAAGCGCGGGTTGAAAGTCAGCATCCTCAAGCTCGATCCATATCTCAATGTCGATCCGGGAACGATGAATCCGTTTCAGCACGGCGAGGTGTTTGTGCTGGATGATGGCTCCGAGACAGATCTTGATCTTGGCCACTACGAAAGATTCATCAATGAGAACCTGACCGCCAATAATAATGTCACGACCGGCACTGTCTATAACACTATCATCACTCGTGAGCGGCGGGGCGACTATCTCGGTGCGACCGTGCAGGTCATTCCGCATGTCACCAATGAAATCAAATCGCGCATACGAAAACTTGCTCAGGGCGATAATGCCGCCGACATAGTGATCTCGGAGATTGGCGGCACTGTCGGCGATATCGAATCATTGCCGTTTCTTGAGGCGATCCGTCAGCTCGGACTCGAAGAAGGCAACGAGAATGTTCTGTATATCCATGTTACTCTTGTACCATTCATCGATTCAGCCGGCGAGGTCAAGACCAAGCCGACACAGCACTCAGTCAAGGCTCTTCGTGAGATCGGCATTCAGCCGGATATCCTGCTCTGCAGATCGAAAAAGGCGCTCAGTTCGGAAATCCGTGAGAAGATCGGGTTGTTCTGTAATGTCTCTCCGCTCGCGGTTATCCCTGCAATCGATGCAGAATCGATATATGAAGTGCCGATCCTGCTGCACGATGAAGGTTTTGATGACATGGTCACGCAGCATTTGAAACTTTTCTGCACGCCTCCCGATCTGACTGATTGGAAAGCTATCGTCCGCAAGATCAAGCATCCATCAAGAAAAGTCCGCATCGGCATTTGCGGTAAGTATGTCAAGTTGAAAGATGCCTATAAATCAATCATCGAGGCATTCACGCATGCAGGCGTCGAAAACGATGCCAGAGTCGAGATTGAATGGGTGTCATCTGAAAAAGTGGCGCAGAACGGCGCTGAACTTTATCTCAAGGGCATGGATGGACTACTCGTGCCGGGAGGTTTTGGCGACAGGGGGATCGAGGGCAAGGTCGATGCAATACGATATGCGCGTGAAAACGGCA
>JAJRZO010000291.1 GCA_024275215.1 Candidatus Zixiibacteriota bacterium
CAATGACACAAAAGTGCACACAGTAGCTGTGCTGCTGTGTGTTCAGCATATTGCATTGCATACAGTTACAACACAGTATCTGCAGGGGCACAGCCCCTGCGAGCACTCGAGGCAGGTTTTTCAACAAGCCCCTGCGCGGGAGTGACAGTGCCGGATTCACACTACATCATTGCGGTTGGTCTTTTGAGATCGCGCCAGCGGGTTCATGTGACCTGCCGCCAACAAACATACATTTCCTGTCATCCGTATGGAACAATTGGCTCTGTGCGTTTTTATTTGCTATATTGGCCGCCGTGGTTGAGAATTGGAAATCCTAACTTCGGATGGAGGATATGAAAGCGGTAAACAGTATCATAGATGCAATAGGTAATACTCCCCTTGTGCGGATCAATACGCTTGCGCTTCCCGGGTCGGCAGAGATATATGCCAAAGCTGAGTTCATGAATCCGGGCGGTTCTGTGAAAGACAGGATGGCGCTATACATGATCGAGGATGCCGAACGGCGCGGATTGCTCAAACCGGGTGGGACGATTGTTGAGAATACATCGGGTAATACCGGCGTCGGTGCGGCGATTGTTGCAGCGGTCAAAGGATACAAGGCGATCTTTACTATACCAGACAAGATGTCCGATGAAAAAATAAATCAACTAAAGGCATTCGGTGCGGAAGTTGTTGTCACAAAGACTGATGTTCCTGCCGATTCGCCTGAGTCATACTATGAGACGGCGAAGCGAATCGCAAAAGAAACTCCCAATTCATTCTACCTGGATCAATATCACAATCAGATGAATATTCAGGCACATTATGATCTTACGGGTCGGGAAATCTGGGAACAGACTGAAGGCCAGATAGATTATTTCGTTGCCGGCATCGGCACTGGCGGGACTGTTTCCGGCGTCGGGAGATTTCTGAAAGAGAAGAACCCGAACATCAAGATCATAGCTGTCGATCCGATTGGATCGGTTTTCTATGATTATTTCAAATCCGGCAAGCTGATTGAACCGCATGTTTACAATCTCGAAGGCATCGGCGAGGATATGTTAGTCGAGGCGATGGATTTCTCAGTCGTTGATGACATGATTCAGGTCGGCGACAAAGAATCATTTCTGATGACAAGGCGATTGACAACAGAAGAAGGTCTTTACGCAGGCGGATCATCCGGAGCGGCAATGATAGGTGCGATTAAAGTGGCGAAAGAAGCTGGCGAGGGAAAAGTTGTCGTGACTATTCTTCCTGACTCCGGCTGTCGGTATCTTTCAAAAGTATTCAACGACAAATGGATGCAGGAGCACGGTTTTCTCGATGAAAAATGAGTGAACCGCATATCATGTGAGGCAGAATAAATGAGCAATAACCATTATAAGATCGAAACAGAGGCAATCCACGCCGGCCAGCCGCCGGACCCGACAACGGGAGCGATCACAACCCCGATATTTCAGACATCAACGTATGTTCAGGAAGGTGTCGGCGGACACAAGGGGTTCGAGTATTCCAGAACAGATAATCCAACGCGATCCGCACTGCAGGAATGTCTCGCGACGCTCGAAGGCGGCAGGTTTGGCCTTTCATTTTCATCCGGTATGAGTGCAATATCGACAGTCCTGAGTCTGTTGAAATCAGGCGATCATGTTGTTTCATCCGATGATGTCTACGGCGGTACATATCGTGTGTTCGAGCAGGTATTTCGCGACTTCGGGTTGACATTTACTTATGTCAATACATCAGAGATCGCCGAGATCGAAGCTGCAATCAAACCTGAAACGAAACTTGTCTGGATCGAGACACCGACGAATCCACTTCTGAAGATCACTGACCTTGCCGCTGTCGCGAATCTCTGCAAGGATCGTGGAGTAATATCCTGTGTCGATAACACTTTCGCCACACCGTATTTCCAGAAACCGCTCAGTCATGGAATAGACATCGTTGCGCACTCTGTCACGAAATACCTTGGTGGCCATGCTGATACTGTTGGTGGCGCATTGATCACATCGAATGATAAATATTATGAACGGTTGAAATTTTGTCAGAATGCTGTCGGCGCTGTGCCGGGGCCATTCGATTGCTGGTTGATACTCCGCGGACTCAAGACGCTCGCAGTACGCATGGAACGGCATGAGAAAAACGCGATGGCGATTTCGAACTGGCTGTCTGATCATCCGAAAGTCAGGAAAGTGATATACCCGGGTCTTGAAAATCATCCGCAGCATGAGACCGCAAGGAAACAGATGTCTGGTTTTGGTGGGCTTATATCATTTGAGATCGATGGTTCTCAGGATGATGCTGTCAGATTTCTCGATCTCGTGAAGATATTTGCGCTGGCGGAATCTCTCGGCGGCGTTGAATCGTTAATTGAGCACCCCGGCCTGATGACTCATGCGTCGATTCCGGCTGAAGTACGGCGTGAAAAAGGACTTTCGGATAGTCTGATTCGCATATCAGTGGGAATAGAGAATGTCAATGATCTGATTTCAGATCTTGATCAGGCATTTTCAGAACTATAACCCTTTGGAGGTAACAATGGCTAAAATGGAATACACATTTGGCAAGACGACAGAGTCTTCCTACGAGGAAGTTCTCGAGAAGATTCCCGATCTTCTCAAGGAGGAAGGCTTTGGAATCCTGACTGAGATCGATGTCAAAGAGACTTTCAGG
Organism: Candidatus Zixiibacteriota bacterium; assembly: GCA_024275215.1. Taxonomy (GTDB): domain Bacteria; phylum Zixibacteria; class MSB-5A5; order JAABVY01; family JAHJOQ01; genus JAJRZO01. The sequence goes on from JAJRZO010000291.1 coordinate 2,653, forward strand.
AAAAAGCTCGATGTCGATTTCAAGAAGTACAAAATTCTCGGAGCATGCAACCCCGCCCTGGCATATAAGGCGTTCAGTGCAGAGTATGAAATAGGAGCGTTGCTGCCATGCAATGTTATCGTGTATGAAGATGAAAATGGCAAGACAGCCATTGCCGTAATGGATCCTGCTATGGCGCTCGGATTTATTGGTGTCGAGGCTCTCGCAGACCTTGGAAAAGAGGCTCGCGAACGGCTCCAGAGAGTGCTGGACAAGATCTGATCTTGTAATAGTAGTGCCGATATGAAACCGATCTATCTTGACTATAATGCTACATCGCCGATTGATCCGGAAGTGGCCGACACCATGCTCCCATATTTGAGGGAAGATTTCGGCAATCCATCGAGCGGGCATTATTTCGGATTCCGCGCTCGTGCCGCTATTGAGACAGCGCGCTCACAAGTTGCGGATATGCTCGGTTGCAGTCCCGATGAGATCGTGTTTACAAGCGGCGGCACCGAGTCGAACAACTATGCGATTCGCGGCTACGCGTTCACGAATCGACAAAAGGGCAGACATATTATCACATCGCAGATAGAACACCCTGCGGTGCTCGAAGTTTGTCGGTATCTCGAAAGTCATGGTTTTGATGTTTCGTACGTTTCGGTCGATGAGGACGGGATAATACGGCTTGATGAACTTGAGAAGGCGATCCGCGACGATACGATTCTCGTGAGCGTGATGCTTGCCAATAACGA
>JAJRZO010000292.1 GCA_024275215.1 Candidatus Zixiibacteriota bacterium
ATTCAGGCTTGATCCCGATAGGAGCAGAGGCAAACGCATCAGCTTTCGTGCCGAGTTCCCATGGTGATAACACCGCAAGAACAGCAACAACGGCAAGCGCTATAGACCACAAGGAAAAATCTCGCAGCAGAAACTGAGGGAAAAATGGCGTATAGAGCTTTTTTTCCTTCGGCAGGTTCTTCCAGGATTCAGGTTCGGACATTCCCTGCCTCTGCACGAAGAGCAGATGCAGTGAAAGAAACACTACGAAAATGCCGGGTAAAATGGCGACATGGATACCGAAGAATCTGGAGAGTGTTGTGGCTGTTATGTCTTCGGAACCCCTGAGGAGTTTGAGAATAGGTTCGCCAATCACCGGCACTACGCCAACAATATCAGTTCCCACTTTTGTCGCGAAGAAAGACAATTCATTCCACGGCAACAAGTAGCCTGAAAATCCGAAGCCTAAACTTAAAAACAAAAGAAGCATCCCTGACAGCCATGTCAATTCTCGTGGAAAACGATATGCTTTAGTGAAGAAAACACCGAACATGTGGATGAATGCAAACAAAACCATCAGGTTAGCAGACCACGAATGTATATCTCTGATCAACCATCCAAAGGGGACTTCAGACATAATATAACGAACTGATTCGAAAGCAGTTTCGGCGCTGCCCTTGTAATACATCAACAACAAAATCCCCGAAAAGACCTGAACAACAAACAGAAAAAGGGTGATTCCTCCGGTATAATAGAGGATCGACAGTCGATGCTTAGGCACTTTTTTACTGCTGAGAAACTCGACCAGTGCGTTCAGCTTGAACCGGACGTCGAGATAACGATAGATTCGTTGACCAATGCCAGAAACAGCCAAAGGCTAACTCCTCAAAGACACATGGACCTCATTCCCCTTGAGGTTAACATCGAGTTTATCAAGCGGTCTTGGGGGAGGACCTGAAATATTGTTTCCGTTGAGATCAAAACGCCCATTATGACATGCACAGTATATTAAGCCGAGGTCTTTGCGGTATTGAACTATACAACCCAGATGCGTACATGTTGCGTTGAATGCCCTGAATTTGCCGTCGGCTGTATGGAGCAAAAGACCCGGTATACGGCCAAACTTGAAAACTGTCCCGGAATCAGGCGGGAAATCATCTACAAGCCCCACTTTCATAGTGGAAACGGCAGCTTCAGCGATTTCCTGAGGTTCGAGATACTTCACAGCGGGATACATGATCGCAGCCAGACCGGACAGTCCGACAATACCAAGCAACCAGTCAAGGAACGAGCGCCTGTTAAGCTTCTCGACTTCTTTTGTTTGTTTTTTATCGGTCATTGTGCGCTAATCAATGCGCTATGGATTCTATCCTATTTTATCCGAAAGTTTTGTTCACTAAGAACTATCCATTTTTACCCGCAAAACCCTCTGTCGAAAACAGGGGTAAATAATATGTTTTAGCAAGGAAGATGCCAACTATTTCTTACTGCCGTAACATCCGAGCTTTCCACAGGTAAAAACCAGTTAGAAAAACACCCGTTTCGGTTAACAATAGGCTTACATATTCTAATCAGGACAGTACAAACTTCCCCTCTGCTATTTGTGGATTCCACCCGTTAAAACATCTTACTTTCCCTAATTTGGCAGGATCAATTTGCCACGGATCGGGGCATTTGACACAAAAATCTGGGTGAAATAACCCAACAGGCATACAAATCCAGACTCCGAAGAAGAGAATATCTTCCCTGTTTACGAGAGGCAACCTCGAAATTGTTTTACTGCCCTCTACCTGACTGTCTCACACAGTGTTGCAGTGGCGGATTGAACATAAATATCTTATTCGAGCATGCCTAATGCTAATGCAGTGCGGCATATCGTTTGCTCATAAGTATTCTTGTGTAATGTTGTGTAGGGATAGTTTGCCAACAAGTGATAGACACGGAGAATACAATGAGTAGAACAGTCAGCTGTCTCGCGATCAAAATTCTTGTCGCCCTGATTGCGATTTGCGCGGGACCCGTGATCGCTGACGAATATCCTGATTTCGTCCACGAGCAGACGCTTACAGTTGGAATTGACGCGCCGGCAAAAGTAACTCTCGACTCATACGGCAAAATATATGTCTCTCAACCCGCACTGAACCGTATCACAGTTCATAATCAGTATGGATCGTTTATATCATCATTCAACAATATATCTCTCGCGCTGGCGGTAGGAGTTCACGATCAGGAAATGTTTGTAGGAACAGCAAATACGATAGAAGTTTACGACCTCTTGACCGGCGTTAAGAAAACGGAATTCGACTATTACTTCCAGCAGGTTAATGACATAGAATTCACATCCTCTGACGAGGTCTATGTCGCCGATGCCGGAGCTAATCAAATCAAGGTGTTTTCGATATCCGGTGATTTCCTCTATGCCATTGGTTCGTATGGACATGGAGACGGTCAGCTTGACTTTCCTGTCAGTCTTGCGATTGATGAATCCGCCGGTAAAGTCTTTGTAGGGGATCAGGGTAACTCCCGGATCGTCGTGTTCGATCTCAATGGAGACTACCTCTATTCTTTCGGTCAACATACTTATCAGGACCCGGGTACTTTTGAGTGGGTGTATGAAGGTACTTTTTCATGTATTCAGGGTATAAGTTGTGAGGGGGGTGTGCTTTACGTTGTTGACTCTTATCAATCCAATGTACAGGTACTCGACTATACGGGCAGTTGTCTTGGTTTTGTGGGTCTGTTTGGAGATGAATCCGGGGAGTTCAAGACTCCGATGGATGTGATCTGCGCTGATAATGAATTAGTGGTTACCAGTCTTAATTCGCGAAAAGTCGAAATCTTCGGAAGAGTCGCAACTTCAACAGATGAAACTGATGGTGATAATAACCTGCCGATGACATTCAGCCTGAGCCAGAATTACCCAAACCCTTTCAATCCTACAACACAAATCGACTTCTATCTTCATCAATCAGGCAATGTCACACTCAGGATATACAATGTTCTTGGTCAGAATGTCGCAACATTGGTAAATGGACATATGCAAATGGGATCACACTCGGTGCAATGGAATGCTGCCGATGATACAGGCCAGCCCGTTGCGTCGGGAGTATACTTCTACCGGTTAAGCGATGGTGAACGTAGCATTTCCAGGCGGATGATGCTCCTGAAATAAGGACGGAATCGATATGCGTGGTTGGATATTCAAATCTGTGTTCTGTGGTCTTAGCTTCGTACTTTTTTCTTACTGTTACCTGACAGCCGGTCCGTCAGACGGTTTATCACCAATGAGTATCGACCCACCACATTTGTTTCTTGGTGGTATGAATGCCTGCCCGCTGTGTCATGTGGATTACAACAACCGTCCTGATCCGGTACCTGAAGACTGGATATCGTTCACAAAGTGCCAGAGTTGCCACACAAACGGCGGTTCGGCGACACCTGCCGCAGTTCATATTGTCCCCAGCGACACAATCTGGTGCGAGAACTGCCATGACCCGCATCGACATCAGGATATCTGGCCACACAAATACATAAAATCTGAGATTACAACACCATCCGAACCGACAAAAACAGTCGTATTTGCCGATTCAATGGATTTCATTCATGGTGCGCCAAATTACGACGGTATCTGCGAAGTGTGTCACACAGTGACAAATTATCACCGCAATAATGCCAGCGGAGACCACACTCACAATGCCGGTGCTGACTGCATGACATGTCACCCTCACACATCGAATTTCCAGGCAAACTGTACATCATGCCACGGCACTTCCGGCGTGAATGCAGCGCCTCCAGTAGACATATATGGCGGCTCTGACACCTATGAAGTTGGCAAACATCAACAGCATATTCAGGTCTCGCTGAATTACACCGGTTCGGAATGCGATTTGTGTCATTTTGAACGCGGACCGGGTACAGGTTTTCATGCCAACGGTGGTGGTCAGGCATATGTCAATTTCCACTCTGCCGCCGGTCCTTCGGCGACATGGACAAACGGAGTCCGCGGAG
>JAJRZO010000293.1 GCA_024275215.1 Candidatus Zixiibacteriota bacterium
CACCAGCGAGAATCTGGAAAGAGCCAGGCATTTGAGAACAGTTTCTGCGTTTCCATATTTGTCTGAGTTGCCTGTTGGTAATTGGAGTTACAATCCCGAACGCAGCATGAAATACTATCCGATTGGCGCGGATGCCACTCGTTACATGATCACTCTCGCGCTTGCCGGGGGAGTCAAGGGGATGACATACCATATGCTCGCCGGAAGAGATCACTGGTATGGTGCGGCACTTGCGTCCGATGGCACAATTCAGGAATCGTATGAGCTTATAAAGTCGCTCAACACAAGTGCGCAGGAAAATGATATATGCACATTCAATCCGGTGAGCGAGATCGGGCTTGTGACATACAAGCCATACACATGGGAATCGATTCTTGAAGACAGCAGCATGAAAAAGTCGCCGACTCAACATCTTATGAGTAATACAATGCCTGGGATCAGCCGTGATCTCGACTTGTTGAAATTCGACTATGGAGTTCCTGACCTGAGTGTCCCATCGAGCGTCGAGAAGTTCAAGACGCTTATTATTCCGATTTCTGATGTTATGGATGAAAACGAGCAGAAATTCATCGTGGATCTTGCGAAAAAAGGTCACAACATTATTCTGATCGGTGTTCTGCCTCAGTATGATACTGCACATCAGAGTTGTACGGTTCTCAGTTCGGCGCTCAGGTGTAAGATGACTGTCGGTATGAATCTTGGTCATGTCTCAGGTGAGGGGCAGGAGTTTACATCGATGTTGTTCGGGACTCTTCGTGTGACCGAGAAGAGAAAACGTATATTGGCAAAAGTCTCTCAGAAAGTTGTAGGGCTGTCGTATTCAAAATTCAAAGGGAATGTTATACTTCTTGCGTTCGATCCATCTTCGGAATCCAATCACCACAAGATGTTGTTTCTTGAGAATATCCTGAAAGGCTTCAAAATCAAGAGATATGTTGAGACCTCGAATCCGCGCATCAGGGCGGTTGTGCAGAGCAGAGAGAAAGATGTGCTCCTCTTGCTGATGAATTCCAACCCGTCTCTTCAATTCAAAGGTGAAATACCTTCTCCAACACAAACCGCAGTCAAGGTTGATCTGAAGGCGCTTGGACTGAAGAGCGCCAAAATCACAATGACTGAATTGTTCAGCGGCGAAGTTATCAATACAACTGCAACACAGCTTGCCGATGGTATCCCTGTCACGATGACCCATCTTGACGGGCGCGTGTACCTGATCTCGAAAAAATAGGCAATCCGGAACGATAGCAGACTGGTGCAGGTCTGGAACAATGCATGCCATTTCCTCGTATTATTATTTGAGTTGCGGAGGTTTGTTAGTGTTGATTTTGCTTGACAAAGCATTTAACAAATGTATATTGCTTGTCTGTCGAGGATGGAGGTGAGTCACTTGCGTATGTCTGGCGGTGTCACCCTGCGGGGGCATTTTTTTCTTATAATTCTAATATCAGCAGTGATTTTCACTGGTGTGGGATTTATTATTGCGTTCGGTGTGGGAGGATACAACACTGCCACGGCGGATGATCCCGGTTTTCAGAATCAAAGTTTGTCCGGCAACGGTTTTTCCAGACCTCTGACTGAGAACGGCGAGAGTCCATTTGTTTCAGTTGTTGACAAGTCCTATACTGCTGTGGTCAATATCACTTCCACACGCAGGTTCAGGACTCGTTACAATGATATGTACGATGATTTCTGGCGGAGATTTTTCCGGATGCCTGCGAAAGAACAGGTCATTCCATCATTCGGTTCCGGTTTCCTGATCAGTGATGACGGTTATATCGTAACGAATAACCATGTGGTCGAGGGCAGCGAGGACATTACTGTGACACTCGCTGACAACACCTCCCACAAGGGGATACTTGTTGGAACCGACCCGGCTACAGACCTGGCGGTCATAAAGATAAATGGAGTCAGCGGTTTGAATTATGTCAGGTTTGGCAGTTCCAAGGATATTAAAGTAGGTGATTGGGTGGTTGCAATCGGCAACCCATTCCCAACGCTTGGACTCGACAGGACAGTGACTGTCGGCGTAGTTTCAGGTAAAGGCAGATCGCGCCTGATGCTGGGAGAAGAAACACCACTTTATCAGGACTACATTCAGACTGACGCCTCGATAAATCCGGGTAA
>JAJRZO010000294.1 GCA_024275215.1 Candidatus Zixiibacteriota bacterium
GAAACATTTCAGGCATCGGAAACATGAGATCATCGTATTCCACATACTCGATCCGCGAGAGCGGGATTTTTCATTTCCGAGAGAAGCGATTTTCGAAGATCTCGAAACCGGCGAGAAAATCACAACATTACCCTGGCAGATAAAGAAATCATACAAACATGAACTCGATACAGTACTCGGTGAATTCTCGCGTGAATGTCGCATGTCGAATATCGACTATCACCTGATCGACACATCGATACCGTACGATCATGCGCTCCTTGCATATCTCAACAAACGAGCGAGGCTCTACTGATGCCGCGAAAGAAACCTGACCCATTGATTGGCGCGCACATGTCGATTGCCGGTGGCACGTACAAAGCAATCGCTCAAGGCGATGCTGTAGATGCGACTGCGCTTCAGATATTCACGAAAAACAACAATCAATGGAAAGCAAAAGCGCTGACCGATAAAGATATTGAGAAATTCAATAATGCGCGGGACAACTCAGCGATTCGCGCGTATGTCGGACATACCGGCTATCTGATCAATCTCGCTTCGCCGAAAGATGATGTCTTTGAAAAATCTGTCGATTCGCTGACTGATGAACTTGAACGCGCCGACAGTCTCGGATTGTCTGACCTTGTGATGCACCCCGGCGCTCATCTTGGAGAGGGCGAGGAATACGCTATTACGAAAATCACCGAGACGCTGAATCGTATATTCGATGACACACAGGATGTCAAAACGCGCCTTGCGCTCGAAACAACAGCCGGACAGGGATCGGGAGTTGGCTACAAGTTCGAGCATATCGCCGAGATCATCGACAGGATCGACAATAAAAGTCGTGTGTCTGTTTGTCTGGACACATGCCATGTGTTCGCAGCCGGATATGAACTCAGGAACAAGCGCGCATGGAATGCGACATTCAAAGAATTCGACGAAATAATTGGGCTTGACTACCTGAGAGTCATCCATGTCAACGATTCGAAAAAGCCGTTGGGTTCGCGTGTCGACAGGCATGAGCATCTCGGCGAGGGCGAGCTTGGATTGGAGCCGTTTAGGTTCCTGATGCAGGATAAACGTTTCGTGGATGTTCCAAAGATTCTCGAAACTCCCAAGGGTGATGATCCCGAAGCAAACGACCGCAGGAATCTGGATATCCTGCGAGGATTTGTATAGCGATTTCAAGTAGCGCAGGAGTGTCCAACTCCTGCGGAAGCGTATTAAAGAAGGCAGTGAAATGATAATCGGAATAGTCGGACTTCCTCAGTCAGGAAAGACCACGCTGTTCAACGCAGTTTGTGGAGCGCGGCAGGAAACCGGCGGGTTCACCGCCGCAGGCGAGGTGCATCGCGGGATTGTCAAGGTCCCGGATGATCGTATCGATGTCCTCACCGAGATATACAAACCGAAGAAGATCACTCATGCCGAGATTGAATGGATGGATGTCGCCGGATTTACAGGCGAAACATCTGACCGCAACAAAGTCGATTCTGAGCTTCCGACTGCTGTTCGTGAAGCTGATGCCCTGGCGCATGTCGTGAGAGCTTTCGAGGACGATAATTTGCCCCATCCGAAAGGGTCTGTTGATGCAATGCGCGATATTCGGGCACTCGAAGATGAGTTGATTTTCTCTGGTCTTGTGCTTGCTGAGAAGCGCATGGAGAAGATCGAGCGGCGTCTCAAAGTTGTCAAAGACGACAAGGTCGAAAAAGAAAAAGCGGTTATCGATAAGTGTCTCGAACAGTTGAATGCCGACAAGCCCCTGCGCGATCTCGATTTCTCAGATGACGAGATGAAGACGATCCGGGGATTCCAGTTTCTCAGCATAAAGCCGAAACTGGTCGTAATCAACATCGGAGAGGATCAGTTGTCGAAACGTGATGAGGTTGAAGCTGAGTTCGCATCCATCGCCGATGCGCCTCACTGCATGGTTGAGATTGTGTCTGCGAAGGTTCAGATGGAACTCGGCGAACTCGACCCGGATGACCGCAAGATGTTCATGGATGATCTCGGCATCACTGAGTCTGCATTCGACAGGCTGATCCGCAAATCATACAAGCTGCTCGGATTGATCTCATTCCTGACCGGCGGTGAGAAGGAAGTTCACGCCTGGACAATTAAGGCTGGCATGACAGCGCAGAAGTCCGCCGGTGTGATCCACAAGGATTTCGAGAAGGGATTTATTAAAGCCGAAGTCATCCCGTATGATAAACTCGCCGAAGTCATGTCCGAAGCCGAAGCCAAAAAACGCGGCTGGATGCGTCTCGAAGGCAAAGAGTATATTGTCAAGGATGGCGATGTTATAATCTTCCGGTTTAATGTCTGACTTCTGCCATCTACGATATTTCTTACTTCGGTGACGCGATTCTGTCGACGGACCCTTTTGTTGCAATGAATTCGCCGTATTTCTTGTCAGAGAGTAAAATGTGATTGATAAGCCAGACTTCCAGATAGTCCAACAGATCTTGAAGAGCTTTTGTCTGACCGCTCTTGAACTCACTAAAGGATGCGCTCAGTTGCTTCGCAAATGCTTTGTGGGCTTTTCTCTGCGACTCAAGCTCCGGGAATCCCCATTCTGCCATTAGTTGTTCTTCATCGTGGAAGTGTTCTTTCACATAGTTTATCAGGGCGTCAAATGCTTCGGAGAGTTTGTCACCATAGTCTTTCGTCTCAATTATTTCATGTAGTCTGTTCGCTATTCGGAACAGCTTCTTATGCTGATTGTCCATCCCTTCAACATCAACACTAAACTTGTCATCCCAATCGATATAGGCCATAACTTCCCTCCTCCTTGTTATTATCGATGTTAATCTGATTATCGGCATGATAGTGTTAAGCTTGACACAAGTGTTCATGATCCGGATTATTGAAGGCACGATGCTGCCGAAAACAAAGCCGAATTATTTCAATTCGGAACGGACAGGAATTGCAAACAAATCAGCAGAGGTTGTCTCAAAAGTCCTGTTCCTGAGTAGGTCGGTATTCCGCAGCAGACAAAGTCTGCAAGAAACCCGACATTCGGGTAACAAGATAGAGGTGTCGCGTTTCTCATCCCGCTCTGCGGGATTCGGAACACGACCTGCTTTCTGAATTTATGCCAGAACGGGTCAGTATCGTTAACAAATGAGTAGGTCAATCCCACTTGGGATTGACATTAAGTCTACAGCTTTCTGACATCGACAATCTCGCCCGCCAGCGCCGCCGCTGTTACTGTCGCGGGTGATGCGAGATAAACTTTGGATGTTTTCGATCCCATGCGGCCTTTGAAATTGCGATTCGCAGTCGATATGACAACCTCGCCGGGAGCTGGTACACCCATGTGCGCGCCGAGGCATGGCCCGCAATTTGAGTTCGTCACATACGCGCCCGATTCGATCAGAGTGGCGATTGTGCCATCATTAACGGCATTGAGATAGACCTGCTGCGATGCGGGCGTCACCTGAAAACGCACATTCCTGGAGATTTTCCTGCCTTTGACCATCTTCGC
>JAJRZO010000295.1 GCA_024275215.1 Candidatus Zixiibacteriota bacterium
AAGTGGAGTTCTGGCTTTGTCGCCCCCGCGAAGGCGGGGGTCCATTTAACATCAACGCATTCAATGGATTCCCGCCTGCGCGGGAATGACGCTACTTATTTCCGTAAACAGAATTACCTGTATTTCACATCTTTTGGGACAAGCCTCTGGACATGTGCCGCGCACGAATGAGAGTTCACTTTCGTGGTACAACAAAAGCGGCAGGCTCTTCAGCCTGCCGCTTGTAAATCAATCTATGAAGTAAAATGCTACTTCATATTCTTGATGATCTGTGTTGCGTACTCAGATGTCGAGACTTTGGTCGCGCCTTCCATCTGGCGTTCCAGATCGTAGGTGACCGTCTTCTTCTTGATCGTCTCCTGGATTGCCGCGTAGATTGTCTTCGCAGCATCATCCCAGTTCAGATACTCAAGCATCATGCACGCAGACAAAATCAGCGATCCCGGATTGACCATATCTTTGTCGGCATACTTCGGCGCAGTGCCGTGAGTCGCCTCAAAAAGACCGATATGATCACCGATGTTCGCGCCCGGCGCCATACCGAGTCCGCCAACCTGTGCTGCGCATGCGTCGGACAAGTAGTCGCCATTGAGATTCGGCGTGCAGACTATATCATATTCATCGGTTCGCGTCAGAATCTGCTGGAACATCGAGTCGGCGATACGATCCTTGACCAGAATCTTGCCGTCAGGCATCTTGCCATCGAACTTCGACCAAAGATCATCCTCGGAGATCGTCTCGTTAGCAAACTCGCGCGCGGCGAGTTTATATCCCCAATCACGGAACGCGCCCTCGGTGTACTTCATGATGTTGCCCTTGTGCACGAGCGTAACCGACGAGTGTTTCTTTTCGATAGCGTAGTTGATCGCCTTCCTGACAAGCCGCTCAGTACCGGTGATCGAAATCGGCTTGATACCGATACCTGAATCCTCGCGAATACTCAGATTGAATGTGCTGTTGAGCCAGTCGATGATCTTCTTTACTTCATCGGTACCCTGCGCCCACTCAATACCAGCGTAGACATCCTCGGTATTCTCACGGAAGATAATGACATTCATCTTCTCAGGATGCTTGACCGGAGACGGCACACCCTCGAAATACATCACGGGACGAACACAGGCATAAAGCTCAAGCACCTGGCGAAGTGTGACATTCAGGCTTCTGAAACCGCCACCTACCGGCGTGGTCAGAGGTCCCTTGAGCGCAACGATAAATTCGCGGATAGCATCGAATGTATCCTGCGGCAACCATTCGCCATATTTCGCGTTTGCATTCTCACCGGCATAGACATCAAACCAGACGATCTTCTTCTCGTCGCCGAATGTCTTTTCAACAGCGGCATCGATTACGCGACGCGTAGCTTTCATAATATCCCGCCCGATACCGTCCCCCTCGATAACAGGAATGATCGGCTTGTTCGGAATGTTCAGCTTGTCGCCCTGAATTGTGATTTTCTCGCCATCAGCCGGCGGAGTTATCATCTTGTATCCCACTACTGTTTTCCTTTAGTACTTCTTAGTAACCGAGTTCCTTGAGATGTTCCTTGTACGTGTTGCCCGACTTCTGCAGAAGCGCAAGATCGCTGTCACTGAGTTTCAGTTCGAACACTTTCTCAACACCACCAGCGCCGATCACGCACGGCACACCGATGTAAACATCAGACAAGCCATATTCTCCAGTCAGATGCGACGAGCATGGCAGTACTCTTTTTCGATCAAGCAAAACAGCCTCAACCATATCGACAGTAGCACGTGCCGGCGCATAATATGCCGAACCGGTCTTGAGCAGCTTGACGATTTCTCCTCCACCCATACGGGTACGATCGCTGATCGCCTTGATGCGATCTTCGGGTATAAGTTCGGTAATCGGTATGCCCGCAACGGTTGTGTATGCAGGCAACGGAACCATCGTGTCACCATGACCACCGAGAACCATCGCCTGAACATCATTGCGAGATACGCCGAGTTCCATCGCGACAAATGTACGGAAACGAATCGAGTCAAGAATCCCAGCTTGTCCGAACACTCGATTGGTCGGGAATCCGGTAACTTTCCATGCGTGGAATGTCATCAGGTCGAGCGGATTCGCAACCATGATGACATACGAGTTGGGAGCATACTTCTTGATGTTCTCGGAGACTGACTTGATGATTGCCGCGTTAGCCTGCAACAGATCTTCACGCGACATACCGGGCTTGCGAGCGAGACCGGATGTTACAACGACAACTTCGGAATCCTTGATGTCTGCGAAGTCGAATGTGCCAGTGATCGTAATGTCGTAGAAATCGACCGGACCTGCTTCCATCAGATCGAGAGCTTTGCCCTTAGGCATGTCCTCTTTTTCGGGAATATCCACGATGACGATGTCGCACAGGTTTTTCTGGGCAAGGTACTGAGCGACTGACGCTCCGACATTCCCAGCTCCAATGACAGATACTTTCCTCCGCATCTCATCCTCCTGTTCTGTTTAATTCTATGCGGCCTGATCCACATACGGGACCAAATGACCGGCATCCCTAACAAATACTATCTTACACTTTCTGTTTCTTTTCTCAATCTCCGCATCAATAGCCTTCTGAAGATCATCCACCGGTTCGAGGAAGACTTTCCTGACGATTTCGTCATCGAGTTCAGACCTGAGAAAGATATTCACACTCTTCTTGTGCATTGCAGTTCGATAGAGCTTGTGAACACCCAAATTCTCAGGAGTCGCCTCAAGTATATCTTCCTCTCTCGGGTACTGTTCAGCCAAACGAATGAATTCATCATTGCCAACGCCCTCACGACACTGAGACACAGCAATGATTGAGCCACCATCCTCAGTAATAGCGCGCGTATTCTCGAATGATTTCTGAAGCTGATACAAATTGCGATCCAGAGGAGGCGAGCAAATAGCGATAACTACCGGATATTTTTCCTTCACCGGCACCATGAATGTAGATCGCGCAAGTTCGACAGCATCTTCGAATGTCTTCCAAAGATCACCGACGAAAACATCTATCACACCACCATGCGGATCGATGACAAACTGTATCGACAGTGTCGCAGACATATCGATTTTTTCGACTGCCTCCCGAATCGATTCCGCAACAGGATTGCCATCAAGCCTGCACGGCCTGCAATCCATACTGACTGCAAGGCCATGATTTGCCCGGATAGTCGAATAGTGAGCGAGTCCGGGCATGAATGATTTGGGGCCGCCCGTATAACCTGCGAAGTAATGGGGCTCGACCGATCCGATCACGATGACCCTGTCCGACCAGTCCAGCAGCTTATGAAGCAGTATTGCTTCCCCGGTGCTAAACTTGCCAACCTCGAAAAACTGACTGTCATCATACGCGTCGGAGTGAAACTGCTCAGACCGGGGAAGATTGAAGTCGCCCAGAATCGCAGCGATCTCATCCTCTGTCGGTTTTCGATGCAGTCCTGTCGCAACAATCAGACGTACCTCCGGCACAGATTCCATCGCAAATCTGATATGATCCAGCACAAGATATGACGGGGTTGAACGATACGCATCGTTGACAATCAGCAACAAGCGCTGACAGCCATCAATGAAACCAGCAAAGCCCGCATCATTCAGACGGCGATCCATAACAGACGAAACATTCTGATTCTCAGAACGCTTCAATTGAAGTGTTCCGCCAAAATGTTCATCTGGAATCACCAGGTCAATCCCACCATCTCCATACGGCACAGTCAGATTCATAGTATCATCGCTCAATCACTCGCCGGCAAAGAAAAAAGCGATTTCATTTTTGGCTGTCTCAGGCGCGTCAGAGGCGTGCACAGAATTCCGCTGCACATCGAGACCGATATCATGACGAATTGTTCCGCATGCTGCTTTCGCAGGATCAGTAGCGCCGACTAATTCCCGCAGTGCTGAGATAGCATTCTCCCGTTCGAGGAGAATCGGCACAATCGGTCCGGATGTCATAAACTCTACAAGATCACCAAAGAACGGCCTGGCCTCGTGTACGGCATAGAATTGTTTCGCTCCTGCCGGACTAAGGTTAACCATCTTCATAGCCAGTATCTTGAAACGGCTGTCCTCCAAACGCTGAATAATGCGCCCAAATAGATGCCGTTCCGTTGCATCAGGTTTGATAATGAGAAGTGTCTGTTCCATTTTATCCGCTCTGCCGGGCTATTTCTTTGCCTCTTTGGCAATTTTGAAACCCAGTTCGAGCGCCTTCATGTTTTTTTCTTCAGTTCCTCTCGGAGCGCGCATCTTGACAACTTCAATCAGCGCTTTCTTCGAGACTATTCCGGTCAATTCACATATCGTACCGAGTGACACGACATTAGCCACCATTGCAATACCGATTTCCTCTTTCGCAAGTTGTATAAAAGGAAAACCATGGTAGATCTGTGTCGGCGGCTGGGTTACCATGTTCGAATCGACAATAAGCGTACCGGTTTCTTTCATGTCACGGAAATAAGTGTCACAAGCCTCCTGTGTCAGCGCAAGCAGGAGGTCCAGCTTCATTGTCTTCGGGTAGTAGATTTCATCCCCGGACACGACGACATCCGCTCTCGATGCGCCACCGCGAGCCTCAGGGCCGTATGATTGTGACTGGACGACATTCTTGCCATCGATTGTGCCGATAGCCTGAGCCAGAATAACTCCGGCCAGAATCAGACCCTGCCCCCCGGAACCGGACAATCTGATTTCATACCTGTCTGAACCGACCGCGTGTTTCTCTTTTGCCCGATTCATCACTTACTCTCCATCTTAGCTTGAAGACGTTCGACCAGCTTCTCATAGTTGTCGCAATACTCGTCTTTTTCCACATCGTGAAGCAGACCAGTGACAAACTTGCCGGCTCGTTTTTCTTCAGGTACTTTATCCCACGCCTGCACAGGCAAAGCATGTTTCTTGAAATAGTTGAGCATGGTGACAGGGTCACCCTCTTTGTTCAACCTGCCGAAATATGTATGACAATTCGACAACACTTCAACCACCGAGAATCCGCGTTTATTGAGCGCGCCGGTAATCATCTTGTCGAGCTGATCGACATGATAGACTGTCGAGCGGGCAACATACGACGCACCTGCTGAAATCGCCAGATCACAGGGATTGAAAGGTTGTTCAATGTTACCGTATGGCGCTGTCGATCCGAATTTCTCCGTAGGCGTTGTCGGCGAGAATTGCCCCCCAGTCATGCCATAAATCCAGTTGTTTGCAAGAATCACAGTTATGTCAATATTCCTGCGGCAGGCATGAATGAAGTGATTACCGCCGATGGCGAGACAATCTCCGTCACCTGTTACGACAATGACCTTGAGCCTCGGCTTCGCAACTTTCACACCCGTCGCGAACGCAATAGCGCGTCCGTGAGTTGTGTGAAGCGTATTGAAATCGACATATACCGGCAACCTTGATGAACACCCGATACCCGAACAGACAACAACATCGTCTTTCGGTATGTCCAGGCTATGGATCGAACGAATCATCGATCCAAGTATCACACCGAGTCCGCATCCCGAACACCAGACATGCGGGAATTTCTTCTTGGGACGGAGGTATTGGTGGATAACATCAGACTTGAGTTCCATGGTGCTTTACCTCCTTGATTTTGTTGAGAATCTGTGCCGGTGTGATCAGTTCGCCATCGTAACGCTGTAACGGGATGATTTCAGTGTGGCGCCTGTCAACATGATGTTTGATCATGTTGATTAGTTGCCCCTGATTCAGCTCCGCTACAATCAGTTTGCGAACAGGCTTCAGCAGTTTGCGCAACCTGTTGACAGCCAGCGGCCATATCGTCTTGGGCCGTACGGCGCCAACTTTCAATCTCTGATCTCGTGCCATCATGACCGCTTGCTTTGCGGCTCGCGCAACGATACCGTAAGATACGATGGCAACCTTGGGGTCATCATCCATTTCGGTAAGTTCGTAATCGCAAATGTCCTCAGCATTCTTTACGATTTTGTCACGGAGCTTGTCAAGCATCGCCACAATCTCCGATGATACCGCAGTCGGAAAACCAACCTGATCGTGTGTCAAACCTGTAATGTTGAACCTGTAACCATCTCCAAAGGCTGCCATAGGAGACACACCGGTCGGACTGATTTCAAAGTGCTTGTACCAGTCCGGAGGGACAGTCGGTTTCCTGCGCTGCTTCACATCGACATCTTCCGGAGACGGAATCATGACTTTTTCACGCATGTGTGCAGTCACTTCATCGAGCAGTAACACAACAGGCGTCCTGTACATCTCTGAGAGATTGACAGCTTCAATCGTCTGATACAGTATCTCCTCGACGCCCGATGGCGCCAGAGCAATCGCCCTGTAGTCACCGTGAGTACCGAAACCGGCTTGCATGGTATCCGCCTGGGATACCTTAGTCGGAAGACCGGTCGATGGTCCTCCACGCTGCACATTGACAATAACGCATGGCGTTTCAGTAATGTAAGCATATCCAAGATTCTCCTGCATGAGAGAGAATCCGGGACCGGATGTCGCAGTCATCGATTTCGCACCCGCGCATGAAGCTCCGATAATTGAAGCCATAGATGCTATTTCATCTTCCATCTGCATGAAACGACCACCCAGCAGCGGCAATCTTCGCGCCATACCTTCGGCGATTTCTGTCGATGGCGTGATCGGATACCCACCGAAGAAGCGGACTCCAGCCATTACCGCGCCCTCGACGCACGCTTCGTTACCTTGAAGCAGTTTGACTTGTTTTTCCATTTCCGCTCCTCTACTTCTCGTTTGACACGATTGCAAGATCAGGACAATGCAGCCAGCAGAATGCGCACTGAGTACAGTCGTATGGGCGCGCAATGATCGGCTTACCGTCACGATCAGGTTCAAATACCTTTTGTGGACAAAACGCTATGCAGATGTTGCACGCTTTGCACCAGTGGTAGAAGATTTTGAGAGGGTCGGCTGAGCCTTTTCTTTCTTCCTTCTCAGGGGCTTTAGCCTTATTCTCTACTTTCTCCGGGGGCTTGTCTTCTACCTTTTTCTTGGGTTTGTCTGCCATATCATTCACTCTCCCCACGGGTTATTTGCGCCTGCTCGAACTCTTCCGGGTACGCGCCTTGGTCTTTCTTGTTGTCTTTTTTGCTGTTTTCTTTCCAGCAACTTTCTTTGCGCTTTTTCTGACGACTTTTTTTGCGACTTTCTTTTTTCCTGTTCTCTTCGTTGCTTTTTTCGCCGTCTTCTTTGTAGCCTTCTTCACAGTCTTACGAGTTGTCTTTTTCGCAGCCTTCTTCGCAGTTTTCTTCTTCGTTGTTTTCTTGCGAGCCGTTTTTCCTTTCGGCTTTTTGGCTGCTGCTTTTTTCTTCTTTGCTTTTTGTTTTTCCAGAAGTTCTTTCATAATCTCAGCAACGAGTGCCGGAGTGTCAGCCACAGGTATTCCAGCCGCATTAAGTGCTTTGACCTTCTCAGCGGCCGTTCCTGATCCGCCTGAAATGATCGCACCCGCATGTCCCATACGTTTTCCGGGAGGCGCGGTGCGACCGGCGATAAACGCAACGACCGGCTTCGTGACATTTTTCTTAATATACTTCGCCGCTTCCTCTTCATCGGAACCGCCGATCTCGCCGATCATGACAATCGCTTCGGTAGACTTGTCAGCCTGGAATGCTTCGAGGCAATCGATGAAATTCGTTCCAATGATCTGATCGCCACCGATGCCGATACAGGTCGTCTGACCGAGCCCGGCACGAGTCAGATTGTACACGACCTCGTAGGTCAGCGTCCCAGACCGCGATACCAGACCGACCTTACCGGTCTTGTGGATATTACCCGGCATGATACCGACTTTGGTTTTGCCCGGTGAGATAATCCCGGGGCAGTTGGGACCAATCAGCCTGCATCCCTTTGTCTTGAGATAGTTATAGACTTTCAGCATATCGTTTGCAGGAACGCCTTCAGTGATACAGACGATCAATTTCACTCCCGCATCGGCAGCTTCATAGATCGCATCGATTGCGAAAGCCACCGGAACATAGATTACGGATGTGTTCGCACCGGTCGCTGTAACTGCATCGCTGACTGTGTTGAAAATCGGAATGCCATCGAGATCCTGGCCGGCCTTGCCGGGGGTCACACCGGCGACTACTTTGGAGCCGTATGCTTTCATCTGTCTGGCA
>JAJRZO010000296.1 GCA_024275215.1 Candidatus Zixiibacteriota bacterium
CCAGCAACAATAATTCAACTCTCGCCGCTCCCATCAGCTCAGGGCGTGAGTCCTGATTCAACCGAATATAGCGGGAAGCCGTGTTTAATCAACCAAAATCAGGATTGAATGTCGGGGATCACTGAGTATCCGTCTTCGGATTTTTCCTCCGATCTGGAGAAATAGTAATAGTAGAGCATAGCAGAAACCGCATAGAGTCCCGCCGCAATTATGAAAGATTGTGTATATCCATGTTTCTCTATCACCCACCCGCCAAGCTGAGTTGATAACGCCCAGCTCGCTGTCCATGCGATCATTGTCATACTGTTAGCGAGCGCATGAGTTTCTTTCGGCACCATCTCCATCGTAAAATTAGTCCCGATAGGTTGTCCCATGTTCATAAGCGCGCCTCTACATAGAAACGACATCACCACAAGCGGGACATTCCCAGAGTACGCCATCAACAGCATGAACGGCACAGATGCAAGCTCAGTGAACACAAGTGTACGTACCATCCCAATACGTTTCGCCAGCACAGGACCAGCCATAGTCCCAATTATCATCGTCGCCTGAACCGCCGCATAGTACACACCTATTCGTTCAGTCGACATGTTGAATACATCACGAAAATACAGATTCAGAAACGGTATTATCAAACCGGCACCGGATCCCACAAGGAAAAACGGGAATGATAGCTTAAACAACAGTTTTCCCTGCTTACGAATCAGGTTCATATCCAGCACGAATTTTTTCTCATCCTTCGAGGGGGGCGTCGCTCTCATCATGATGAACGGAATAATAGAAAGCAGTCCGAGCAACATTCCTCCATACAGAACAAACCTGTATGACGCAGGGCCTGCCTGGATTGTACTTTCATACCATTTTTGAGCATGTCCCCCGACAAAACTTCCGATTATCCCCGCAAACATCCAGTTCGCGAAATTCAAACTGAAAACATAGGTTCGTTCTTTCGGCGTTGAGTTTCGCATAATGATCGGCGCAGATGCTACTCGTACCACCGAGAGCAACGCTCCAACGCTGAATCCGGCAATGATAATGAACATCGATGATTCAACGGTAATCATAAAGTAGTAGCTCACCACTACAAGCAGCGTTGACCAGACGAGTAAAGGCTTGATGCGGTAACGAGAAATAAGTATCGCGCATGGCATGGCGAACACCAGCGCACCTATCGCGCTGAATGAAAGAACTTTGCCGATAAAACTCTCGCTGAATCCTCGCTCACGAAGGTACAGATTGAAAATGAGCATCTGTACCGAAAACAGCATGTTCAGGAAAAACGATCCGAGAAGAAACAACGCAGCATTGCGAGAGATGCTCCGCAAATTTCTGTAGTAGTCTATTACAAAATCGAAAATGCCTTTGCGCATAGTTGTTCTGCTTAAAATGTACCGTAAAAGGAGTATTCCGCCGGGCCTGTCTGGTAGATATAATCATCGTTCGATGACCATTCGACATTCAGACATCCAAGCTCGCATACAACTTCGACCTCGTGTTTGAGCAATCCGACCATTACTCCCGCTGCAACAGCGGCACATGCTCCGGTACCGGATGCAAGCGTCGGCCCGGCTCCACGTTCCCAGCTCTTAATGAAAACTCTGCTTTGAGATGCTACCAGAACAAATTCGACATTGGTTCGATTTGGGAAGAGCTTGTTGACTTCAATCTCCTGCCCGACTTCCTGCCAGTCAAAATCAAGATCATCAACAAATACAACCGTATGCGGATTGCCGACTGACAGCGATGTTACCACAAAGTTGCGCCCCATCACCATAATCTTCCTGTTGATAAAGTAATCTTCCTTAATTTTGATCGGTATATTAGCTGCATGGAAATCTGGTTTACCGACACAGTATCTGACTTGAAAATCTGATTTCTTCGCCGACACAATTCGTGCTTCGACAATGCGTTTCCCAGCTTCAATGCCGCATGTTTTCTTCACAAGATATTTCCGGTCATGCAACAGCCTGATCAGACATCTAAGACCGTTCCCGCACATCTCAGCCTCAGAACCATCGGAGTTGAATATCCGCATTCGAAAATCGCCCCGCCTGGCCGGAAGCGCCAGGATCAGACCATCTGCGCCGATTCCGGTATTACGGTTGCACATCCGAATGCTCAAATCGTTCCATTTTCCGGCGGCAAGTTTCTCACCAATACCATCAATTATAATAAAGTCATTACCGAGACCGTGCATTTTGACAAATGACAGTTTTCGCATGAAATCCTCCGGCACATAAAGTAGTCGCAGACAGATTCTTCCGCAAACAAAAAACGGGATGACCGAAGCCATCCCGATATTAACATTTGCAGGTCAGCCCACTCGGGGCATGACAACATGCTATAAGGCATCCTTGAACACTTTTGCCAATCGCTTAATGCCTTCTCGAATCTTCTCATGCGAGGCATTACAGAAATTGAGTCGAAGATGCCTGTCATTATCGCCATGCGGATAAAACGGCTTGCCGGGAACAAACGCCACTCCCGCTTCGACAGCCGGATTGAGCATATCAGATACCGAAACTTTCTCAGGTAATGTCACCCAGAGGAACAGGCCACCCTCCGGTCTGGTGAATGTTACTTCCCTGGGAAATTCCTGCTCCATCATCTCGATCATCGTATCCCTGCGCTTGCCATATTCTTCGCATAGCAGCGGTATATGATAATCATCGAGTCTGCCCGATTCGATATACTCAAGCAGGATATACTGAGAGAAGGCATTCGAATGCAAATCTGTCGATTGCTTGACCCTTTCGATAGTCTGCATCACCTCAGGACATGCCGCTATGAATCCGATCCTGAATCCGGGCGCAACGATCTTTGAGAATGTACCGAGTTGGATTACAGCATTACCGCCAATCTCCTTGAATGATGGCTGTCGTTCTCCGCTGTAGCGAAGCTCGCCGTATGGATTGTCATCAATGATCGGAATTTGATATTTCTTCGCCAGTTCGACAATCGCTTCGCGCTTTTCACCTGAGGTCGTAAGTCCTGCCGGATTCTGGAAATTCGGAACGAGATAGAGCAGCTTCGGATTGTATTTCTTGATTTGTTCTTCAGCTTCTTCGATATTTATACCATCATCTTCAAGCCGTGCTGTACAGTATTTAGCACCGACAAGATTGAATGCCTGTAACGCGCCAAGATATGTCGGGCGTTCGGTCAGGACATAATCGCCCGGATTCAAAAAAGCTCGACCTATAAGATCGAGACCCTGTTGCGAACCGGATGTTATCTGGATAATGTCAGCCGTAAAGTTCATGTGAACATGCCGTGACATTCGTTTTGCGATAGCTTCGCGGAGTTCAGTCACGCCTGCCGTGATGCTGTATTGCAACATCGCAGGACCCCATTTGTCGAATGCTCTGTTGGTTGCGAGTTTGAGATCGGTTTCAGGGAATAGTTCGGGTGCGGGAAGACCTCCGGCGAAATTGATCAGACCGGGACGGGAGGAAATCTTGAGGATTTCCCTGATAATGTTAGCTTCCAGACCGACAGCCTTCATTGAGAAAGGCCATTTCTTTATTACTGTTTCCTGCAAATCAGCGACTGTAGTAACCATATCAAATACCTCCGCCGACAATATACCTTTGAATGCCAGATAAGCAAGCAAATCCGGTCAGAAAGACGGTCTTGTTGGGAATGCGGCAGATGTTGAGAGGCTGTCCCAAAAGATGTGAAATACAGGTAATTCTGTTTACGGAAATAAGTAACGTCATTCCCGCGCAGGCGGGAATCCATTGCATGCGTTCAAGTGCTCGCAGGGGCTGTGCCCCTGCGGATTCTCTGTTGTAACTATCTGTAATGCAATATACTCAATACACGGCAGCACAGCTACCGTGTGCACTTTACGAGGCAACTTAACTTTTTCAACACGCCTGCAGGCGGGAATCCATTGAATGCGTTGATGTTAAATGGACCCCCGCCTTCGCGGGGGCGACAAAGCCAGAACTCCACTTGTGTAAATCAAAGCTTTTGAGACAGCCTCAATAATCACCTGCCCTGCATTCAAATCACAGAAGTACTTTAGAAAAGTCCTTTCACATTCTCGAAACTCTCGTGCAAAGACTCAACGGCAGTTTCTATTTTCTCATCTGACTTAGAGCCGATAACTTTTTCGACTCCATCAATTGAGGCCTGGATATTCTTTACACCCTCGACATAGTCCTTTTTGACACTTTGCCGGGAAGGGTGCAGTTTGACAGCCAGAAGCTTCGCGCAACCCTCTTTGAGATCGGGAAGAACCTTTTCGATTGACGCATAGTCCTTTTGCGGAAGATACTCG
>JAJRZO010000297.1 GCA_024275215.1 Candidatus Zixiibacteriota bacterium
CGAGCGAACAGAGTAGCCCCTCTTTGCATCTTAACGCCGACATTTTCAGCACCGGAGAATTCGACCACACGGATATAATCACCAAACGGATCGGGTACATAAACGCCATCCTGCAGTCTGTACTCGCCCTGCCCATTTCCCACGCGAAGGAATGTTTCTGCGGTTCGATCGACGCCTTCCCTGCTCAACCGGTAGTTGATTGACATTTCCAGCAAACCATTTGAACTGCCGGCTCTGTAGTCAAACGATGTTGCTAATTGTGACTGCTCGTACTTCGTCGGAATGAAATAGTGGACTCTCCGATGTCGTACGCTTAACCTTGCATTGGATGACCTGAACCCGCCAAGTCCCCGATACTGTGCCTCGATTTCGCGGGCATCGAACTCCCGTTCATACATATCGGACAACGCTTCATGATTTTCGTACGACAATCGTGTCTCAAATCCCCTGAATCCACAACTCCCGGAATATCGGTCGAATCGTCTTCCCAGTATGAGCGAACTGTACGCGCGAGAATCCGTTTCATCATTCCACTCGAATGATGCTTTAATATCAGACTTCGACCATTTCAAAGAAATCAGGTCTTCATAGAGACGACTCGGTGAACCGCCAGGTGCCAGGTATGAACTATCTGTGTGTTGACTTTACGTCGGGATGACAAGAGTTCTTGCCGATCGCTCAGAATATCGATCTGTCCGAGAAATACGGCCGCTAAATTCAGATATTGGATTCAATGTAAGGTCTGTCGAATATCTGTGAGCACCATAGCCGCCCATCACTCCAAAGTCTGATAAAAGCTTTACTTTCTCTCCCATACGAAATACTTCAGAAAGGGATAATTGCAACACTCCATTCGCCATAGAGTCCGCAAGAATTCCCCAGTACCTGTCACGCTCGACTCTATTTGATCTTCCCGGAAATGAAAACCTTTCGTCCTGCCATCTCGCATTAAAACCGAGAGCAAGATATACCTGCTCCGCGTAACTTCCCATCGGAGTCAAATTGAACCCGCCTGATAAATCCATGCCGTAGTTATCATCATCATCGCGTTCTGACAAAAGATTTCGATCGTGTCGAGATACCGTCCCGTTGAAATCAAGGCGAATGTGATCATCGCTGATAATCGTATTCATCGACAGTGCTGAAATGCTTTCGGGTAACGGGATTTTTACGACCGGAAGATACTCTCCTCCACCATCAGATACATATTCATAGACACCACCGCCAAGATAGCGATAGTCACCCTTTCCCTGTCCCATGAACGAGAATGATACCCGGTACCCCCCATTTCCCTTGCCAACATATATGTAGATCGTATCAGAACCGGTGATCTCGGCATCATAATCTCCCTGCCCGGAATCAGCCTTGACCACACCGGATTTTACAGCCATTGACACATGATCGCCTGCTGCCGAAAGTACACTGATGTCGTCAGGGGAAAGATTGTACTGCACCGGATCGTTTTCCGAGTCTGACTGTCTCACAAAATCAATTCTTGTCTGCAGCATTGAAGAACTGTCCCCATACATTGCACCACCAGCCACGAAGTCCTGCCTGTAGTTTTCATCGAGATACTCGAAGTCGGCTTCGATCCTTGATCTGCTCGTTATTGTAATTGCTGGGGAGAATGTTATTTCGCCGA
Source organism: Candidatus Zixiibacteriota bacterium (assembly GCA_024275215.1). Lineage (GTDB taxonomy): Bacteria > Zixibacteria > MSB-5A5 > JAABVY01 > JAHJOQ01 > JAJRZO01. The sequence continues at coordinate 1,643 of JAJRZO010000297.1, forward strand.
GGAGGTAATCGATCTCGTAATCCGCATCCACTCCTCTGACGAGTGGCCTGCCATCCAGCCAGATTTGTTCTGTCGACGGCATGATCGAAACTGAGGATTGCCCTGTTTCCGGCAGCAATTTATAAGGTCCGGACAGACCATCTCGACCATATATCTTCTTTGTGGCATGTTTTGATTTGATTCCACCGGCGGTTGCATCAGCTTCGATTTTGCCGGCACTCACACTTGCGGTTGCTCCCTTGAGAGTCTTTTTCAACTGTCCATATACACCTGTATGTTTATCAAAATCAATATCACCAACACCTGCGCTGAAGTTTCTCGACGATAACCGCAAAGCGACCTTGTCAATCTCTCCGATTGATGTCGATATACCGCCAACCTCAGGTGCAGCCTGATCCGACAGGACACCACTGATTTTCAAGCCCTCAGTCAGATAACCCTCTATCTGAACATTGAGAGTCTGCTTCAAATCGAGATCAGTTCCACTTCCAGCCTTGACTCCGAACGATTTGCTCCCGAATATCCTCAGCGATGTTGATCCTGATCTCGTCACCGGCAGGTGACGTGCCGATACCATATCTGAGGAATTGCTTGTCAGCTCTCGCGATGTCGCGACTCCCAACTTTCTCTTAAAATAGTACGATGGCACATCTACCCAGAAACGGCTGTATTGAATCGTTATGTCTGCAGGAAACTTCATCTCGCGTGTAATCTTCAGACTACCTGAATTCGCTTCGAGGATATATTCATTACTGTTAAGAACCTGATCGTTGATCTCAATGCGCAGAGAATTGCTGATGATGTTACGGCTTCTCAGCCTGATAACACCGGGAGATTCTTCAAAATGGAATTTCTCCCGAATGATCGGCAACTCACAATACAAAATATCCGGAGCGAGAAACAGGATAACGACGACAAAAAAAACCGAACGACGCATCACTCAGTGATTGCCGGGCGGAACACCGCCACCTTGTCGGCCCCCTGATCCGACACATATAACCAGCCATCATCGTCAACACAAACAGAATGTACATGCCTGAACTGATACTCACTCTGTCCGGTCGACCCAAATGAATAGAACACTTTGCCGTTAGAGGAATAAACCGACACACTGTTCTTCTGTCCATCAACGATAAAGATTCGATCATGGCGGTCTATCCAGATTCCAGATGCCCCTGATAACTCGCCATCAAGAAGTGATCCGACATATCCATCGTAGTTGTCGAAAACAACTAAATTCTTTTTTTCACGATTAACAACATACAGGTTATCCTTGCTGTCGAATGCCATCACCTGCGGATCAAGAAATCCACCTACTTCGGTTAACTCCGAGAGCAAACCGAATTCCGAATCGAACCTGACAATACGGCTGTTGTCAGGATCAGAAATATAGATGTCGCCAAATGAATTGACAGCGATGCTGGCGCTGCGTCCAATCGGGTATTCGACCGGCAAATCTCCAATAGTCACATCAGAAAGCCAGTTAAGATCATAGTCGAGGCGGACAATTCTGTCATTTGAACTGTCGAGAAGATAGAAGTTCACCCTGTCTGAAGTCCCAAGAGCTGTCGGTGAATTGAAGTTGTCCCTCGTGAAACCAAACCCTCCTGTCTCAGTAATAAAAGTCCCATCCGGCTTGACTTTTACGAGTCTGTTATTGCCTGCATCGCAGATTATCAGGTTCCCCGACGGGTCAAGAGACAGCGCACCAGGACGGGACAGGGGACGAGTTCCAAGAGTACCTTGAATGTCATTAACATACACATAGCCTCTGATCGCTCTCGCAGGATGAATTTGTTGCCTCTCCGTTGTTCGTTTCGGTCCACATGACATCACGACAAACATCGCACAGATCACAACCGTGACAGCAGGAATTAGTCTAAGCATCTTTATTTTGAACAGACTGATCATAAGGTCAATATGACAGCGGCGATGTTCGTGTGCAATAAGAATATCGGAGAACGAGTTCTCAGAAGATCCGACTGAATGTAAGACGAATCTCCGGCGAGTCTCCGATTGCATCCGGCCTGACCTCGATGTTGAAATTGGAAAACTGGTCGAGGAGTCTGCGATTGTGTCCTCCAGCGACACGCCACGCAAAAAATGCAGAGACTGCCCTGTTCAGCACAGCGGCAGCGAGGGCAAATCTGGCAGCGCGATAATATGTCTTTGAATCATTCTTCAGATCACGATATGCTTTTCTTTCCTCATCGCTCTGCCATTGCCAATCCCATTCGGATGTTTCAGGATAGAATGGATTAGTTCGCGTATACACACGCGAAAGTTTGTTGTAATCATCTCTGCTGTCATGAAACCCGACCATATCCCAGAAAGTGTCGTCTTTTCCTGTCGGATCTACCCCGGCGTAAACAACTGCATATTCCATATAGTCGTTCTTCTTCCACTTCCCAAGCTGCCTGTTGAAAACCACCGCTGACCAGATTCCGATCTCGGCTGTCAGGAATCCGGCAGCTCTCATACGCGAGTCGCCGACATACACATCACCAAGTCCGGGGAGTAAAAGTGAGAGGAGCATTGCTTTGGATCGGGATTTATAACCTTCCGGCTTCCCCGGGAGCAGAGAAGCTCCCGATGAAACTCCCCATTCACCACCAGCAGCCGCAAGAGATAATGGCGTCTGTGACGAAAAGAAATATGTGTTCGTGGTGACATCGACGGTTTCGGCACATACAGGTGCAACGATGAACGACATCAGAATCAGAACAACAACAGGGAGTGATCTTGACATTATATTCCTTCGGCGCTCTAATAAAACTTATAGGTGAATGTTAATTGTGGGATTCGCTCACCATCTTTTCTCGCAAGTCTTGCCTTGACATTGATCTGAGAAAATGTGCTTTTGCTGCTATTGAATCTCTTGGCTGAAAGGGCGGCATCGAGCGCTGAAAGCACATGATTCGCAACAGAAATCATTGCCCAGGTTCTCGCTGTCTCGAACTTGTTGTTGGCTTCGCCACGCATTCCCAGATACTGCTGACGCCGTGCGGAAACTCCACTTGCCCGGTTCACATCGTCCCACCCATACTCGAACTGATCCCATTTACCGACCATCTCGTAATACTGCTGTGTCTTTTCGCCTGGCAGGCTGTGGGTGAAACTGCTGTCGGAAGTGGTATTATGTGTCTCGATCAGCCAAACCAAATACCGATCTGCAGACCAGTGTTCATCGGCGAATGCCTCGAATTCATCTTCTCTGTCCTGACCGTCTGTATGATTCGTGTAGTATTGAGTCCAGCTCAGGAGATCAGCCGCGAAAAACAGACCAGCTTTCCACTTCGAGCCGACATAGTACTCACCGAGTCCCGGCACAAGAAATGAATAGACAAACGCTTTGCTAACTGAACGGTGCTCGACATCATAAACATCGCTGTCGAAAAACGGAAAATCGTTGTATTCGCTCGCATCCGCAAAGTTCATCGGATCAATATTACTCAGAGTATTGATCTTCTGCACATACGCTCCCTGATCGGCTTGCAGCATATCTCCGATGCCCTGCTTGCGTTTTTCGACCTGAGACGCACCGTGAATCGTCGTTACCAGCAACAGCATCGAAAGAATCAGAATTATCGGGATACTACGCATCTATCATTCCTCCTGTCGTCGGTCATCTAACAACCGCGATCTTATGTGATTTCACATCTTTGTGACCATTTGAATTCGCCTCCAGCCGACAAATATACACACCGGACGGGTAACCATCAAGTTTCCATTCATGGTCATTCTGTATATTTCCGCTCGTCTCATCGGTTTCGTACACGAGCCGACCGGACAAATCGAATATTTGAATCTTCACAGTACCCGCACTTCTCAGTTCATATCTGATATTAGTGGTTTCAGTAGCAGGATTAGGCCAGTTGTAAAGTGTGACAATGAGATTGTCTCCGGCAGGCGATTCCGGCTTTATACCTGATGATCCCCGAAAATTGGAATTCGATGCCGACCTTCCGGTTGTTCGCCACGAGAGTTCGTCAGCGAGTGGACGACTCTTCATACGAAGGCCATACAGCCTGTTGTCTGCGCTAATCGTCAGCAGTTTTCCTTCATAACTGTTCGAGATGCTTCCCGGTATAGCTGCCGAACCAACATTGCGCCAGGAGCCTGCGAATCTCGGAAAGCCATCAACCATAATGCCATCCGCGCCAAATGCAAACAGTTCACCAAAACGAGTGCCGATAAGAATGTCAGGCACATCGTCACCATCAAGATCAGCCACGATTGGATTGACATCGATCATTCCCGCAGGCACATGAATATCAACATCGACTGGGAAATTCTCGAAAGGCGATCCGTTGTAATTATAGACATAGAGTTTGTTATCGCCAGCGAATATGATCTGATATGCCGCCACTGTCGGATCGAGCGCAGCGGTCACAACATTGCCGTCCAGACTGTCGCATACTTTGATCTCTTTGACCAAGTATTCATCTGACTCTGAAGACCTGCTCATCAGGATGTCCAGGTACCCATCGGATGTAAGGACAGCGAAGTCGGTTCCGTTTACACCATCGAGATCAGCGGCGGTAAAGCTTACAAGGTTCGCTGAACCGAAATCATGAATAGTCGATGACGGATAACGGACAAGAGCAGAGTGCCCATCCGCTCCAATGCCGATAAAGTAAGAGTGGTGTGAGTCATTGTCGATTGCGAATTGCACCGCATAGGCATCGGTTATAACCGCTTGCATGTTATTCGACGGATCGACAAGATGCAGAGTGCTGTCGGCATATCCGACAAGCAAATCGTACGACGACTGTTCCTGACTGACAGCAACCGGACCAGACACAACTTCAGCAGGTCCTTCATATTTCTCTACCAAATCCGCTCGCCCGTTTTCGTCGTTATCGGTCAACTGCCAGATATATATATTGCCTGAGCTTGTTCCAACAGTCACTTCGGAGATTCCGTCATTGTTATAGTCGAACAGCAGTGGAGGCGTGGTTATAACTTCATCGTCGCCAACCGATGCAACCGACCTGAGAGTGTCGATAATAAAACCACCACCCTGTAGCGTATCGCCATAAAATACGAAAACCGTATCAAGAATGGCTTCGCCGGGAAGGGGTTCAATGATTGGCGAACCGTCAGATTGCATCGCGATTACATGCTTTCTTCCCGATACGAAAATCTCCTCCGTACCATCGAAATTATAATCGGCAAGAACTGGCGCGAAACGGGAGCGTTCAACAAATTTCGGAAAGCCATCCAGTTTTGATCTAAGCCTGACATCGAATGTCATAACAATATCGTTTTTCGAAATGTTATATATCTCTATTCCCGTATTAGCGCCGGTATTTGAACGGGTTGACGGGTTTGTGGTCGGCCCGAATGTTGTGTTGTTGCCTTCCACGAAAAACTCATCAGGCTTGCCGAATCCGGTGCGATAGTTTCCGCCGAAATCAATTATGCCATCGGCTTCGACAAGCGAGACAAATCTTGTGTTTTCCCACCAGACTGAGTCGATGCAAAGTCCGAGATCATTCGGCACTTTGCATGGATAATAATTGTACCACTGCAACTTATTGTCAAAGAAATTATTCACGCCGTTAAGATCATAGTCAAGATACGCGCGCGTTTCGTCAACATGATAAATCACTATGCCTGCTCCCGGAACGAAGAAATCATAATCTCGTGTCAGACGTTTTTCATCCTGCGCACTGGGTCCCATGATAATGCCTGTCGCAGTATCCGCGAACAGTTGCGAACCGCCATCACGATCCGAATCGAATTGACGATTTTCGATCAGGTAGTATTCCAAATCGCTTATCGGCACTTTGATGACCTGTGGCTCATTGGTTAGAAGCTCAGCAGCGGCAACAGGCTGATTGTTGACATGCGAGACTTCTACTACATCTACAAAACCAAGAAACGCTCTCGACCATGCGTCAGGATAGACAGGCAGCGCATCGATCACGAATCGAGTCCTGTCGGCGTCGGGGAAATATATCTCAGCCGAAGTCCCGCGCCCCTGATTATCCATCAGCGAAAAATCACCGATCTGGGTCATGAATGTCCGTGAATCATATAAGTCAACCAGTCCGAGTTGATGGCCGAACTCGTGTGCCATCACACCGTTCAGGGCTATCACGCGTTGATCCTGAGATGTCGCTTCTGGCATCAGGACAGCCTCTGTGATCGTGTCAGTTCCCCCATCTACAACAGCGAAATGCTGCGGATCGACATGGATGAAACCTGTGTAAAGATCATTTGGAGTATTAGTAGGTGAGGACGACAGATTCATCTGCTGGTCGGCGCCGGCATGGAAAATCACAACTGCATCGTACTCGCTGAAATCAATATCATCATCGGTATCCGCTTTCACGAGAGCATCCTGAAAAAATTCGGCAAGCCCATCAAAAGGACTCTGCGACCCGTAATAAGAGATTGTCTTGTCAAGCGTATAGACAGAATCATCATCCGCGGGGAACACTGTGCTGACAAGCGTGACACGATCTTTCGATACGGTATGCCAGTATTGATTCAATGCTCTCAGATGTGTTTCAAAATACCGCTTGTTATGCGGAGCCATATCGATTTCGTGCTCTTCATCAGCGATAAATTGCGACGAGGTACGCATATCAAAATGACCATTTCCTGTCGTGCTCGGATCGTCAGGATTCTCGAGCGCAAACTGCACACGAATTGCACAAATCTTTATAGTAATTGATTCGTCAATCGCAAGGGCGGCATCAGGCAAAGCAAACGGCGCTTTGCGCTGAAGACCGAGAAGATTTTTATGCGATACAGAACTCCGGAAATTCTGTCGCATTTCACTCTGGGTACGCTCATCAGTATCAATCCGCTGCTTGCTTGTGATCCTAAGCATACCGGTTGCGGCAAAAGTCACGCTCTGCAGGATCATAACCAGAACAAGCACAGATGCAGTGGTGTTAATCCGTTTCATCGTTGATCTTTTAATTACACTCGTCACTACAGTCTTCCGGTAAGTGAAATCCTGAGCGTATTTGCCAATGCAACGTTTTTGGATGTCGGGATATATGCAAAGTCAAATCTGATCCGGTTATATTGCAATCCCGCGCCAACGGTGAAATAATTGATCGCACCGGCATCATCATTTTTGTAACCAGCCCTGAGCGCGATAAACGATCCATACCAGTACTCGAAACCGACATTCTGGATGGCTTCTTTGATTTCTTCGGATAAGCTGCCACTAAGATTGGTGATCCTCTTGTTGATCTCACCGACAATAGTGAACTTGTTGTATGGATTTCGTATCAGATCATACGCAAGTCCGAAAGCCAGGTTTCTTGGCAACGGATCAGACTGCGCAGCGTCAATGTAAGCGATGTTCGGCCCCAGATTTGTCAGCGCCGCACCGAATGTTAGTCTGTCTATTGGTGTATTGTAGAGTATTCCCGCATCCACTGCAAAAGCTGTCGCCGTACCTGATCCGATTTCTGCGCCTGACCCCTGAGGGGAAAGTCGTGAGTAGATAATCCTGGATGTCAGCCCAAACGACAGTCCTGGAGAAACCCGAGTCCCGTATGTCAGGCTAAGCGCCCCATCAAAGGCATGAAAAGTATCGACAACTGCAGAGCTGCCTTCGAGAGTCCGGGGAATAGAGCCATACGACATAAATGTCGCATTGATTCCTATCGTTCCCCAGTCATCACCGAGATTGCGAGCGTATGATATATTCTCGAAATAAAGATCGCTGGCAAGCTCAGGCGCATACTGGGCATGCATCAGAGATATCTCGCTCCGCGCATGCGCATACACGACAACTTTCCTCGGCGTCGCAAACCACCTCTCGCCATCTCTGTCAATGATCCTGACAGTCCTCTCGGTTTGCAGATTGTTGCGGAAATAACTGCTGAACCGTTCGCCATCATAAGCGATCGTTCCAAATACAGTCCCGACAAACACCCGACCATCAGCAGCCGACAGTGTATAGATATGGCTCCCGAGATGATTAGAGTAAACATGAACAGTCTGTCCCTTCCTGATATTGTCGCCCTGAATATAGTTGTAGCTTTTGATCAGGTGCGCCATGCGCTGCGCATTGGCAGGCGACGAATCAGGATCATGGTCGAGCGCCGCTTCAGTCAAAGTCATATCTCTCGGCGCAGTATACGGCTGCCATCCGAAAACGCGGAATTCGCCATTCGAGAATATCTTCAGGCCATGCGTGGTTCCGACCCATAGCTTGTTGTCCGGACTATTGTAAACCATCGCCGTAATCGGGTGCCTGAATGCAATCGAGAATGGAATCATAATCTCAGTGCCGGGTTCGGGATAATCCGTCTGGAGATTATTCTTCGTCTTGAGCTGCTCAGCGACATCCTTGATATAATTCTCATCCACCACGCCTGAGAATCGTCTCACTATTCGTGATAAAGTGTCATTCACAACCGCAGTATATCTGTAGTCGCTGCGCCATCTATTGCCATTGAAAAACCATAATTTGTTATCTGCAGCAGCCCATGCCTTATCGCGCGAGAATCCATAGACTGTTGTAAAGGCATCATCTACAAGACCTGTTTCAGAGGCGTAGAATGACCATTTCCCCTTGTAGTAATGAGCAACTCCCCTGCCTGTGGCTACCCACAACCTGTTTCCGTCATAGACGGACAAGTCGTTAATCTTGTTTGACGGCAACCCATCTTCGACAGTATACTTCCGCCACGCTCGTCCATTGAATACAAAGAGACCGTTCTCCGTACCGACCCAGAGAAGTTTGTCTGTCGCGGCAATACATGTCGGATCGCTTTGAAACGGAAGAGAATACGGAATCTCTAATGATCCGGGCAATCGTCCGGCATTAAGCACATGGACAGAAAATTCAAGCTGTGCCAATTCTTCAGAGGTTAAGTTGTTATCCGCATTCGCAGTTTTGTATGCCGACATGAACACTGAGAATTTTTCGGGCGAGAGCGTCATGCCATTATACCAGTCAGGTAAATTCTTAAGATCAAGATCGAACATTGCCGATGGTTCCTGACCATCGCCATAGCTGGCCCTGATATTGGCTATGATACTATTAATATCTTTCTCAGTGACACCATAATTGACAAACAGCACTCTCTGCCTTAGCGATTTGAGTCTTTCCTCATCAGACACCGCAGCAAACGAAGAGACCAGATCGTCAACAAGCTCTCCCTTTCTTGGGGACAGCCGCATATTGGATTCCCACAACTCCGTTTCGCTATTCCACTTGGCCAGCCCTGTAGTGGTCATCGCCCAAATATCATACTTCGTGTAGTTTTCCTGTGGAATATCATTCCGTAAGAGCGCGATATCCTCAATCCTTGTTTCCCATGGGAGCGAGTAATCTTTCCAGATCGCCACAAGCACAACATACGGTATCTTGAGTAAACGAGGTCTGCCCTGACGGGTGGCGCTTCCCAGAGTCTCAAGAATATCACTGTATTCCTCACTTGTCAGAGATTCATCCTGCAAGTCGAAATTGAGCCGCTCTTCAAGGAATGTGATTGACTCAGGGACAATCTTAAGATTGTGCCAATCGATCAGTATCCTCTCGAAAAGCGCGTTGACTTCGGATTCCTGAGAATCATTCAGATAACCGAGAAGGCGTTGTCGCTGCGCTTCGATCTGATCGTATGATACGCCTGTATTCTCACGGGCAATCGCCCTCACCGAGACTTTGAGAAGTTCCCGGTCGTCCATTCTGGCGTTAGACGCGATATACTGCACTATTGGCATATTCGGATCTACATCATACTCGATATAATGCTCTTCACTCGAATCTGTCACACGGGTGATTCCATCTGCATTCAATTTGAACTCACCTATCGACTCCGAGTAATCGTCAGGAACCCGCCCAAGTAAGATATCAATTGCCTTCGTGCGAACTTTCTCATCATGTCGCATACTGAATTCATGGAACTGACTGGTGAGCGGATACTTTCCAAGACCTGCCGGGTTCCAGTGTGTGGCTGTGGCGTCATCTGCAACTGCGACGAAAGCTTCACCCATGCCGGCAGCTCTGGCGCCCGGGGCGATTCTCAGAAAAAGAACTCCAGCGTCGGACACACCGGCGTATGATTCACCAAAAAGCGTCATGATACATATTATCGTTATCGCAGTCAGAGTGACCAGAATTCTGGTTCGCATATATCCTCCTGATTTCTATTTGAGAACGACGAGTTTTCCAAATCCATCTATTTTATCTTTGTCACCTTCCGACGGAAAGATCAACCTGCCGGAGGCTGTGATTTTATAAATGTAAACTCCATTACCCAGTTTATCTCCCCTGTAATCGAACAGGCTCCACACCGATGAAAGATTGTGGCCGGCTTCCGATGGCTGATTGCGCAATGTTTCTATCAATCTTCCGCGCAACGTGTATACCTCAATAGAGACATCCCTGACCGGCTCAGACAGGAAGTATGAAAACCTCGTGTCACTCGAAGCCGGATTCGGATAGTTGGCAATCCCTGTTATCCTCAGGTCCTCAACCTTACCGACCGCACAATTGAGAACCAGCATCGCCGAGTTGTTGGCTGAATCCCACGACTTGATTCTCATGATGTGAGATCCATCCTCGAGTGATGGCACATTGAACGCGACCTCACCCGACTGAAAACTTCCGGGATAATAAACAAATTCATCCGTCAAGTCCATATCATACAGAGGTTCATTGTTGAAACTGATTTCGATTCCATGCCCCAGCTCTCCAGAAAGATTGATTCCTGAACTGTCAGACAAAATCACAGTGAGACGTTCTCCGACCCTGAGCAGCCCGCCGGTGAATGTGTTTCCCGATGCCAGTTTCAGTTCGATTGCAGGGCCTGTCGTATCGGTAATGGCGGGATTAGACCCTGAAACTTCGATTGAATCGACAGCACCAGAAGCCTGGGCGAAATCATTCACAGCATAAGCGAGAATTTTAGCCGAACTCTCACCGTAGGATATATCCTTCGGCACAATGAAACTCATCTCGAACAGTCCGTCAGTGACCGTTCCCTTGCCCCGAAAAATCCTCGGTCCCGGCAACTTGTAGTAAAGAGAATCATATTGATCAAGTTCCTTAGCCTTATTTCTGGTGGCATCATAAACAGTCACATAAACATCGCCATTGAAATTCTCGTCAATAGAACCACCTTCTTCATCTTCAACATATCCCTTAACTGTTGTCAATGCGAGGGCCGTGAGTGAGTCCGGGTTGACCGATGTAATCGTGATATTCCTGTCAGGAATACCGAATTTCATCAGCGGATCGCCGAAGACGACATAGAAGCGGTCATTATTTATCGGACCGTGTGGCAACTGCCGAAGTAATTTTGCGATATAGACGGCTTCACACAGGGAATATCCGCCCTCGCCGAAAAGAAGATCAAACGCTTTGTAATTGAATCG
>JAJRZO010000298.1 GCA_024275215.1 Candidatus Zixiibacteriota bacterium
GATGTTAAATGGACCCCCGCCTTCGCGGGGGCGACAAAGCCAGAACTCCACTTGTGTAAATCAAAGCTTTTGGGACAGCCTCTAGACATCTGCCGGGCACAGAAATCTTCTCTGTGCAGGGTAGAACCCGAAGTGAATCGAAGCGGTTCTGCCATCTTTACTGGCTTGCAAAGTTGTTTTGCGCTTCACGCGGCCTGCTGTAAACAATACAAATTCTGGTTTGTTCTGTCGGTATTTTGTCAGGATTTTCCCCTTTACTTTTGATTCTCGTTCACATTGATTCTGCGAACTTTGGGTTGCTGCAACGAAGTGTTGCATTGTGCTTTGTCAGCCTCAGTATCAACAGGCGGGAAGAAGGAGAAACAGCCATGAATGAAGGATTGTCATCGATTATTGAAGTTCAGAAATACTTCCGTTCGATTCACATAATGGTCATGCTGCTTTTGGGTTTCGGATTCCTCATGGTATTTGTGAGACGCTATGGCCGTTCAGCAATCACCGCTACATATCTGCTCGTCAGCGTTGCTATCCCTTTATATCTTCTCAAGGATAATCTTGGAATCTTTGGCGGTGTCGACTCGAATATGGACAGGTTGATTCTTGCTGAATTCGGAGCGGCAAGTCTCCTGATATGTGCAGGAGCAGTGCTCGGACGCCTTAAAATGAATCAATACATATTACTCGGACTTCTTTTTGTGCCATGTTACGCATTTAATGAATGGCTGTTGTTATCCGGTGGTTTGGGATTGGTATCTGCGGGAAATTTCGTTGATACAGGCGGTTCGATCATAATACATGCTTTCGGGGCGTTATTCGGGATGGGTGTAGCATTCTCGATGACAACAAAGAAAGAATATGAAACACCTGTCGAATCGGATGAAACGAGTGACAGATTTTCTCTTCTCGGAAGCATGGCTCTGTGGGTTTTCTGGCCATCATTCTGCGCCGCTCTTGTAACCCTCGAAAACATTCCAATGACAGTCGTCAATGTCATACTTGCTTTGTGTGGTTCGACACTGGCAACATACTTTATATCGTTGAAATTAAGAGGCAAAGTCTCCATCGCGGATATCGCTAATGCAGCATTGGCAGGCGGTGTGGCGATAGGATCGACCTGTGACAAAGTTCCGCCGACTTACGCGTTTGCGATCGGCATCCTTGCCGGTGCGTTGTCAACATTTGGATTTGCAGTTATTCAAGACCGTCTTCAGAGTGCAATCAAGAAGATCGACACATGCGGAGTGCTGCATCTTCATGGTCTACCCGGATTATTTGGCGGTCTCGCTGCGATGGTTACTGTCGATGGTATCAGCATGGGTTCACAATTCAAAGGAATTCTGATCACTGTCGTGATAGCAATACTGTCAGGGCTTATTGCAGGAAAGATTATTGCGGTCACCGGCAGAAGGAATGACCCCTATGTCGATGCTGAAGAATTCCTGATTGATTAGTGAATTGTCAAACTTCACATGAGTTTCGACCTGCACAGTTACAATTACGGGAGTCGCTTTCACGACTCCCGCAGCAATCTGCAATTATAAAACGTCTATTTAGCAGTCTGGGATTTCGTCACCATCCGGATCGCACGGCGCATTTCCACCGCCAAATATGTATTGAATCAAGAATACGACATCGTCGATATCTATTGCTCCCGAACAATTTGCATCACCAGATTCCAGTGGATCAGGAGCTGGACCTCCACCAAAGATATACTGAATCAGGTATACGACATCGTCGATGTCTACTGCACCGCTCGCATTAACATCGCCGCACACGTATGTATGAGCTTGACCGAATATCACATCACCATCGTAAGCGAGTACGCCGGTGAATGGTGTAGTCGAGAATGGATACTCTGATGGCCCCGCAGTCGAATCGAACACGATGGGGGTTGTGCCGATCAGATAACCCGGCAGATCAGGACATTCTCCGTCTGTAATTTCGTAGTACGGCAGGGGGTCCCTTGGATCTGCGAGCCACTCTGAGGGGTTGACCACTGTATGAATGTTCCGGAATATACCCGTTTCATCGCCGATTGTAGGCAGGATCATCCCTTCCGGTGGAAGGTTGTCTTCCAGCCATGGTCCGAGCGGATACAGATGCCAACCATAATCATCCCAATAAGGTTGAGCAACCTTGAACGAATCGACATTTCCGCACCACCAATCCCACTCGAATATAATGAGATAATCGTTCGCCCATAGCGGGATGTAACCTTCGTATGTCGTGCATGATTCGACATAAGCTCTCTCGAACAGGGGCGGATTGTATGTCTGGCAATTAATTGTGCCGTAAACAGTCAGCCAACCGTCGACATACTTCGGATGGTATCGCCAGCCCAGATCGAAGGACTTCGGAGATTCGGCAAGGCAACAATCGATATAATTGTGTGCTGCATCGAAACCGTATTCCCCATTGAGTCCGAGCCAGTTACCACCCCATGAGGTACAATTGGCTTCGCTGGTAATGTATACATCAGTACCCACCTGGCAACGTCCCAACGGCACAAGATCGGTCTCTTTGATCTCAGCATCACCCTGAGTGGCATCACCCTGAGTTTCATCGTCTCTGTATTCGAGCTTATTGTTTTTCTTGTCGATACCGACTAAGGTCACTGAGTGGCCACCACCAGTTGCCCAGCTTATATTAATCTCGATATCCTGACCCTTCTTCATCTCTCTCCATATCCAGTCGAGCATATCGATGTCCTCGCTGCTCTCGCCGGTGTATGA
>JAJRZO010000299.1 GCA_024275215.1 Candidatus Zixiibacteriota bacterium
CATCTGTCTGGCATGGAAACTACCATCGCGTCCGGTAATACCCTGCACGACTATCTTCGTCCTGCCATCTGCGAATATACTCATGTTATTCCTCGTATTCCTTCGTTTTCATTGAAGTGTGAGCCATCAATTTATTCCGGCAATCTCGATTGCCTTCTTGACGACACCATCCATCGTTGTTGCCGCCGGAAGATTAGTTGATTTGAGAATCTCACGGGCTTCATCTTCATTGGTGCCCGTCAACCTGACGACTATCGGAACAGACGGCTTCATCCTGTTGATCGCCTCAACAATGCCATTTGCGACATCGTCGCAGCGCGTTATCCCGCCAAATATATTAAACAGGATAGCTTTTACATTCGGATCACGAAGAATAATCTGCATCGCACTGACAACTTTCTCAGGATTCGATGATCCGCCAATATCGAGAAAATTGGCAGGCTGGCCGCCATAGTATTTTACGAGGTCCATTGTCGCCATTGCAAGCCCCGCGCCGTTGACGATACAACCTATATTTCCATCGAGCTTCACGAAAGAGAGACCAGCATCGCGAGCATCCATCTCTGATTTTTCCTCGGCATCCATATCGCGAAGCGCCTCGATCTCTTTGTGACGAAACAGTCCGTTGTCATCGATGTTGATCTTCGCATCGATCGCCCAGACCTTACCCTCAGGTGTGGTAATCAAAGGATTGATCTCCGCAAGCGAGCAATCATTGGACATAAATACATCATAGAGTTGCATGATGATCTTTGCGGCCTGATTGACCAGCTTCGGATCATCATAAAGTTTGTATGCAAGACCGCGAGCTTCATACATCGACATACCCAGAAGCGGATCTATATGGCGCTTGAAAATCTTTTCGGGAGTCTCTGCGGCAACCTGTTCAATATCGATACCACCTGCCGGTGAAACCATGAAGACCGGCTTCTTGGCAGCGCGATCAATGATAATTCCAACATAAGATTCAGACGTGATATTCACTGCCTCGGTAATCAGGACTTTCTTGACAGTGAGACCTTTGATGTCCATACCCAGAATGCTTTTTGCATTCTGATAAGCGACATCGGCATTCTCGCAGTATTTGATTCCCCCAGCCTTTCCACGTCCGCCGACGTGTACCTGAGATTTGACCATCACAGGTTTGCCGATTCGTTCGGCAACAACCCTGGCATCCTCAGCATTGGTGACGACCTCTCCGGGTGGCACCTGAATTCCATGCTTTGCGAAAATCTCTTTCGCCTGGTATTCGTGGATTTTCATTGAGTCTCCTCAGATTGCAAATATCCTTTGACTGCTTCTATAAGAATTTCTCTCTTGTTCTTTCCGGGATCATCAAGAACCATTTCGAGCAGGTAGTCCAGTATGTCTCCGATAAGCGGAGATTGTGGTATATCAAACTCCCGCATGATGACCGCGCCGTCAATGTCGAGATCACTAACCGAGAACGGGGGCTTTCTGTCAAGTTCCTCCCTGATGCGACTTTCCAATTCGTCCACATCCTCAGTTGTATTTCCCATTCCCTGCCAGACAACATCGGCGCGTCTCAGATCGAGCAGGTCGAAAATCAGATCTACGCCTGTCTTGCGAATCAGGCGGCGAAGACCCTTATCGGTTGGAGGTGTCGTGTACATGTGCCTCTCAACAAGCGTCCCGACCTCATCTATAAAATTGTTGGAATACCTCAACCTGCGAAGGATTTTTCTTGAGAGTCTTGCTCCGCTCGACTCATGCCCGTAAAATGTCGCTCCGCCCTCTTCCAACACACGCTTTGCGGCTGGCTTTGTTATATCATGGAGGAGCGCAGCCCATCTGAGGCGAAGGTTCGGCGATACGGCATCGACTGTCCGCAACAAATGTTCGAAAACATCATGCGCATGATAGCCTCCCGGCTGATCGACACCTATTGTATTTTCAAGTTCGGGCATTATGTATTGCAGCAAACCAATTTCACGCATAAGTCGAAAACCTTGTGATGGTTTAGCTGCTCTCGTCAAAAGCTTGTTCAATTCTTCGTTTATTCGCTCCGGCGTGACCGTCTCAATCAACGGAGCAGATTCTTTCATT
The DNA here is from genome assembly GCA_024275215.1 of Candidatus Zixiibacteriota bacterium. Classification (GTDB taxonomy): domain Bacteria; phylum Zixibacteria; class MSB-5A5; order JAABVY01; family JAHJOQ01; genus JAJRZO01. Next base: position 2,068 of record JAJRZO010000299.1, read on the forward strand.
GCGCGAAGAGTTCCCGGTTCTATTTCAAGTTCAAATCTTGCCGCAAACTGGACTCCACGCAATACGCGCAGCGGATCCTCTTTGAAATTCTCCGCGCTGATCATGCGAAGTCTTCTGTTCTCAACATCTTCTCTGCCCGAAAGAGGATCGACAAGTTCACCGGACTCAAGATCGCGCGCGATAGCATTCATCGTGAAATCGCGTCGGCGAAGGTCTTCTTCGACAGGCATTGTGTGATCGAAATCGACCTCAAAATCGCGGTGCTGAACACCTGTCGAAAATTCTCTGCGAGGCAGTGCAATGTCAACTGTAGCAGACGGTCCATTGCCGTTGCTGTGACCCGTAAATTTTATCACGCCGAATGATTTCCCGACAAGGTCTACTCTGCCATATTGCTTCAGTATCCGCACAAGATCATCGATGGGAATTCCTGTCACGAGATAGTCTCGATCCTTCTCCTCGACACTTCGCCCAAAGAGAGAATCGCGAACACAACCGCCGACTTCGTACAGTTTGCCATGTGCAGTTATTTTGCTGACTATGTCGTCTTTGAGTCCTGCCATCGAGATCATCTCGTCAATCTTGTACCTGCATCGCCAGTGACAGCTTCGTAAGCTTTTTCAATCGATGATATGACAACTTCCCTGCCTCCATTCTCTATGAATGATATTGCGGCTTCGATTTTCGGTCCCATGCTTCCCGCCGGAAAATGTCCTTCAGCCGCGTATGCTTTCATCTCGTCGAGTTTCACCGTATCGAGACAAGTCTGATTCAATTCACCGAAGTTCAACGCGACTTTATCGACATCAGTCAGGATCACCAACAGGTCGGCGCCTGTCTCTGCTGCGAGCAACGCCGACGCCCGATCTTTATCTATAACCGCGTCCACGCCCTCATAATCACCATTGTCATCGATATAAACCGGCACACCGCCGCCGCCCGATGCAATTACGATCGTGCCGGTATCGACAAGGGACTTTATTGCCGAAGCATTGATCGTCTTGAGAGGTTTTGGAGATGGAACCACTCGCCGCCAGCCGCGATCGCCGTCTTTTTTCACACTCCATCCGCGTTCCTTTGCAAACCGTCTTGCTTCATCACGCGTATAGAACTGTCCAATAAACTTGGTAGGATTTGCTATCGATGGATCATTCTTGTCGACAATCACCTGACTGATGATGGTGACTACATCCGTGTCTATATTCTCTCTGCGGAGCCTGTTTTGCAGAGATTGTTCGATCATATATCCCATTCCGCCCTCTGTGTCGGCGACACAGATTCCGAGCGGAAGTAACGGAGCCTTGTCTCGTGACAATTCGATTCTGAGCAGAGCATTCCCGACTTGCGGTCCGTTCCCGTGTGTTATTACCAGCCGGTAACCATCTTTGACAAGAGGTACAATACCCGCCAGTGACTGGCGGGTATGTTTGAACTGATTCGCGATGGTGTCGGGGACACCTTTTCTGGTTATCGCGTTGCCGCCGAGAGCGACAACCGCTGTCCGCGTGGAACGAGTCATTTTTTCGTGTCTATCATCTCCACGAATGCCGTCAGGATATCTATCAGCGTTGGCGAACCGATCTCCTGGAGGTCATAGGTGACTCTGGTTGCGGGTTTCTTTATGTTCATTACACGTCGCAGGTCGATAGGAGTACCGATTACAACACCGTCACAATCTGTGGCGTTAATCGTCTTTTCGAGGTCTTTTACCTGCTCATCGCCATAACCCATCGCGGGAAGGATCGCGCCAATACCCGTGTATTTCTCGAACGTATCAACGAGTGAACCCTTCAGATACGGTCGCGGATCAACAATTTCTTC
>JAJRZO010000300.1 GCA_024275215.1 Candidatus Zixiibacteriota bacterium
GCCATTTCTTTGATACCACCAGCTTCCTTGATGAATGTCCAGACATCCGGCAACTCTTCAAAACCATACGCGCCGGGCTTTGTCACCTGACCGTTGATATAGACTTTCTGGCTATTGAACGCAAGTACGGTTACAGCCGCTTGCGATACTTTGGGGTTATGATACTGTGCTCGCTCGCCGATTTTCTTGGCGAGTTCAGCAGGCGTCAAACCGGCTGCAGTGATTTCACCAATGATTGAAATGGTGATTTTCCCATCTCGTCGGACTGTTACAGTCTGATCCAGCGTGGGTTGCTGCCAGAATGAAATCTGGAGCAGATCCTCCGGACCAATTTTGTACTCTGCCTGAGCATCCTCGGGAATGGCGAAGGCGCAAAAAACCAGGAAAATACACAGACATAAGACGTTATGTAGTAAGCGCATAATAAATCCTCTTTTTAACAACGTCGGCATAATATATCCAGGTTTTATGTCATGTAAAGATTTTTCTGCTTTCATCATGCAATGATAACGGTGGCAACGTCTATTCACGGCTTTTGTTCATCAGAATCACCATTCTCTTCGAGATTGGCCGTATAAATCATACATCTGTTTCGTCCACTCCGTTTGGCTTCAAGTAATGCCATATCGGCGCAATATATCAATCTGTCAACTCTTCTCGCATCCGAGGGATAGATTGCGCCACCAGCCGAGAGTGTAATCGTATGTTTACCTGCTGAAAACCTGCTCGTGAATTCATGTTCCATAACTCTCTTGCGTAACCTTTCCATGAATTGTCGGCATGATTTTCGATCGGATTCAGGCATTATGACACAAAACTCCTCTCCGCCGTACCTGCATACAATGTCAATACTCCTCACCGAGTCAAGCAACAATTCACCGAGTTGCCTGAGAAGATCGTCACCAGTCTGATGCCCGAGATTATCATTGAAAACCTTGAAATCATCAATATCGAAAATCGAGAGAGCCAGAAATCTGTTGAACCTCTTTGCTCGCAGGGTTTCCTCACTCAGGCGTTTGTAAAAATACCGATAATTATACAGCCTCGTCATGCTGTCAGTGTATGATAATTCCTCGATTTTTCTGAATTGATGTATATTTTCAAGTATAATTTCAACAGTCTGACTGACGGTGAATACCGTTTCCTTGTCTTCGATACTGAAATCAGGAAGTCCTCCGGCTCTTCCGGAAATACACATCAATCCCAATCGATTCTCAGGTATCGACATAGGAGTTATCAGCCTGAGTCCCTGTCCCGCCAGAAAAACCAGATCGCGGCCATCACCTGTCATGTCAATCAAATCATCAACAGTGTAAGTGCTGGGATGTCTGCGAAGCAGGTCACGGAGCGCTGGTGAAATATCCACAGTGTGGTCGTTCATCTCGGCGGGCAACGTTCCTGATGAAGCTCCGATTTTCAGTTCTGTGTCACTCTCACCGGGAAGATACACAAAACAAAATTCTGCCTTTATCAGTTTTCGCATACTCGAAACAAACGTCTCAAAAAGCAGGTCCTGATTGTAAATAGTGAAAAGTTTGGATGTAACATCGAAATAGTCGCGCATCAACCGCGATCCGCGCAAATCTGTCATTTCGTATACATGCGATATTGTTTCCGATGTTTTACTCTGAAAGGAATCTTTCTGAAGCAATTTCTTTGCTGCAAGCCGGCAAATGCTCGTCAACGACTGTTTTGCATTCTCAGTTTGAGAATTAAAAGAGACAAACAGGATTGCATTGAGGCAATTGTCAATTTTCAAAGGGACAGCAGTTCGGAAGCTCTGTGCACCTGCCACCGGATCAAGGGTTCCCATGTCGCAGGAAAGCCCGAGCAGATCGACAGGTTCATCTGCTTTCTCAAGAATTCGAATCAAATCTGACTGTGCATCCAAAGCAATTCCTCTAAGACTCCTGATGTCATAATTGGATGATGCCTCAGCTCGGAATATACCATCCCGTTTGATAGCTATGGACGCCGAAGTGTATCCGAATTCAGAGACGATCAGAGTACAAAAATCCTGCCATTTCTTTACGGCAAAGTCTTCGCTCACGGTGATTTCATCAAGCCGTTTCTCCGCTTCTATTATCAGTTTTTCCCATCGTGCCGGAGAATCCTTTCTCAGGTCTTCAAGCCTGTTCCCTATAAGACGAAGTCCGACCCAAACGCTTCCCCATAGAGCAAACGCCCCTATTACCTGATCTCTTTCAAGTTTCAGGAACAGCATGCCTGCGACAAGCATGAGAGTGATGAGGGCAAAGAGCATTCACACCCTGCCGTAATCAAAACATTGTCAACTGCGGGAATATCTGAAACGTTTCTTTTTTGAGAGCAAATCGTTCTTCTTGAGAATACGACGAATTTTCCACCAGCCGATTTTTTTCTCGAAGCTCTCGTCGGAATTGATAACTTTCTTGATCTCAGATACTGACAGAAACGGATCATCCCTGACAAGCTCAAGAACACGGTTCTCAATTTCGGTATCAGTCGTGTCGGCGGTTTCATCATCGGATTTCGATAATACTTCGACGACATCTTTCGCAACAGTCGGTGGAGCCGAAGTCGCCACCGCAGCACCTGCTTCAGCCATCTTGCTCACAACTGACTGATCCGATCTTTCACTTGTAACACCATCTGCCGACAGGTCATCAAGATTAAAATCTCTTTTAGCCTTGTCGATCTTGTCGTAGCTTTGCAGGATAGAATCGAATTCGAGAAGTTCGAATATCTCGTGAACATTCGGAACCATTTGTGCAAGCTTGATATCGCCGTTATTTTGTCTGATCTCACGTATATTCGATATGAAAATACCCCATCCCGCAGACGATATATAGTCCACTCCCCCAAGATCGACAATGATATTGTACTTCTTTTGGCGCAGCAGCGAATTCATGACTTTTTCGAGTTCAGTAGCGGTCATAGTGTCAATGACGCCGTCGACGCGGACAATCGACAGTTCACCATTGGGACCACTTGCATCGAGTGAAATTTTGATATTATCCATCATTCAGTCACCTCTACAGGAAGTCGATGCGATCCATTTGCTATCTCCTTGGTCAAAAGGAAATAATCGAGCGCACCGTGAGAATAGGGTGCAAACTCAAAGATAGTACGAAACTTCGCCTGAGCTTCTTTGAGTTGCGTATTTATTCTGATCTTTGTAGCAAATACAAGATCGCCGTATTGATTCAGAAGTTGATCATAAGTTCTTTGCGAAATCTTCGTACGCCTGTCAAAAAACGTCGCAAGCAATCCGAGGATACTAATCTCATGTCCAATTTTGTCTTTAATTTCCTCAATCAGTTCCATTGTTTTCTTGGCGCCTTCACATGCAAAGAAATCCATCGAAATCGGAACGATAACATGATCACAAAAGTTAAGGGCATTGATATTGATAAGATTGATCGTAGGCGGGCAATCGCAAATGATATAATCGGATCCGACTACGCGACTAAGCACTCGCTTGAGTCGTGTTTCGCGATCTTCCTGCTTCGCAAGGACAAGTTCGGATTCCACCAGTCGTTTCCCGCCGGAATCGATGAGAAACAGATTGGGACGCACTTTTGTGATCTCTACTTGTCCGGTGGTGATAAGCTCAGCGAGTCCCTGTTTGGGGCTGACGTCGAATGCCATTGCTATATTTGCCTGACTGTCGCAGTCGATAAGAAGGACGCGCTTTCCGGATAGCGCCAGACAGTGCCCAAGATTGATTGCGGTTGTTGTCTTCCCTGTACCGCCCTTGGATGTCATTATCGCAATCTTATGCATCTTTCTCCGACCCATCTGAACGAGCTATTTTTTCAGCATAATCATCAAAATCGAAAGTAGATGATTCATCTTCGTTGTCAAGAGAATTCAAGTCTATGCCTTCCTTCTCAGTTTTCTTCCATCCTGCGAGGTTGACTCCTTTGAATCGAGATTGATCAAGCACTCTCTTGCCGGGACGAGTTTCTTCAATCTGATATGCGCGAGCGGAAAGTTTCTCGAACAACTCGATCAACTGCTGCTTTTCTATCCCTGTATCCTCGTTGACAAGAGCTTCGAGGAATTGATTGACATCTTCCTCCGGCAATCCTGCGGCGGAAAGTCTCTCGAAAACTTCAGGCATGTTTTTCTTCTTACCGTTACCTCCAAGGGCGGCAGATTCTCTTATGCGTTCAATGTATGCTTTACGATCAGTCTCAATCTTTTTCTGAAAACGCACACGTTCCTTTTCGAGAAGTTTCTTCTCAGCACCTGTCAGAGAACGTCCCTTACGTTCAACAAATTCAAGCCTCAGTTTTTTCGTATTCAGTCGCAACCTTACAAGTTCGTCGTACAGGATTCTTTCATCTATATCGATATTGCCATACTTGTCCCCCGCAAGTTCCGCTTTCAAACGCGCGGTTCCGTATTCCGGGTGCTCCTGAATCGCTTTCAGCAAAACATGTCTCTCCTCGTAAGAGAGCATCCTCGGTGAACTGTCGACACGCAACCGCTTGTTCAGCAGACCTTCATCACCGTGCATCTCGTATCGTTTTTTGTATTTGTAATACGTCGATGTCGAGACACCCATCTCATCACAGGCATCTTTGACCGACCGACCGCCCGATTCCACCAGCTCCAGCAGTTTCTTCCTGCGTTGCAGAAGATGCGCGTCAGCCATGATCTTCTCTTTGATTGCAACCAGTGTAATGTCGTCGTTTTGTTCAGCCCCTTTTGTAAACTCCTTGATATCTTCATCAAGCTTTTCAGCAAATTCTTCCGGAGTCAGAGTAGCGTGATTCTTTATGAATTCAAGAAACCGTTCAATACCGTACTGGTCTCGATCCGGGTTCATAGCCTCAGTGATACCATCGGTGTATATCACGAGGATGTCATCTTTCTTCAGCTTGACCGACTCAGAGGACATTGTCTGATCGAATATGAGACCATCAGGCAGGGTTATGCCAACCGGAATACCCTTTGGATTCAGGAAATATGTCTTGTCTTCTTCCTGACGATACAGAATCATCGGATTGTGTCCCGCTGAAGCAAACGAAATGCGTCTGTTTCGGGAATCGAGGACAACGAGGAAAATCGTAACAAACATCCCTTTCTTTACATCGTCAGTGATGAATTCATTGACCCTGCTCAGGATGTCCACCGCAGATCTGTTGCCGCGGGCTTCGAGACGAACTGCCGTGCGGATCATAGTCATCACGAGCGATCCGGGCACGCCCTTGCCTGAGACATCGGCAACGATGATTCCGAGCGTTTCTTCGTCTATCCAGACAAAATCGAAGTAGTCACCGCCGACATCTTTTGCAGCGCGATATATTGTCGCAATGTCATAACCTTCTATATCAGGAAATTGCTTCGGAAGGAGTGTTTGCTGAATCTCCTGCGCGACCTGCATTTCCTTTTGCATTCGCTCTTTCTCGACTTCATCCTTCTGAGCATCCTTGATCTTAACTTTCATTTCATTGAAAGCTGCCGCAATTGCTCCAAACTCGTCCGCGCCCTCCACGGGAAGAGGTTCATCAGTATCCGATGTGGCAAACCTTCGCACGCCCTCAGTAATCTTCTGGATCGGTTTAACGAAATAGTTGGAGAGAAACCATACAACGAGTATGCCGAAAATAAGGCTGAGAGCTGCGACTGCGAGAATCCCTCTCCTTGAACTGTTTATTTTTTCTTTCCAGAGTGCATCCGAAACTCCGAGATTGATGAAACCAAGCGAAGGATCGTTCTGTGAGATCGGCTTCACAATGTGATACATTTCATTTCCATTGTAGCTAATGCTCTGTACCTTTCCCATGATGCCTGGGTCGACGCCTTCCGGCGGTACATACGGAGAGTAAATCGACATCGGGTCTTCTGTATTGGCCAGCACATTTCCATTTCCGTCGGTGATGACAAGATACTTGACCTCGCGGTTCTTGTTCTTGAAATTCATGGCGAGTTCATCAAATTCAACGTCAGTTCTGTGATTGACTACCAGCGGCACAGTCTGGCTGGCAATTGTCGACGAGAGATCGTTAACGCCCATCAGAAAATCAGTCATGACTGCATCCGTAGTGCGGGAATCGAAATAGATATATCCGCCGGTAACAATCAGCAACAACATTGCAGATGTCCACAGAGAGAACTTCAGCCTGATCGACATCCCTGCGCCGGGGAAAGAGACTCTCGCAGGCTTGGGTAGTTTCTTGACCATCCGCAAGTGGTTTTCGCCATTTACAGTCTTGTACGAAACATTGTCCATCACCTTGCGGATCAGGTAGATTCCAAGGCCGCCTTTTCTTCCGGTTTCGACATATCTTTCAAGATCGGGTGTGCCTGCCGAATCAAAATCGAATGTCCTGCCGTTATCAATTACCGTGAAGACCAGTTGTTTTCGTGATAGTGTTATCTGGAGCTTGATTGTTCCCGAAGCATAGAGATAGGCGTGCCGTATCACATTCGTGCAGGCTTCCTCGACAGCAAGAAGAATGCTGTCAACATCCTTCGATGTGATATTAGCTTCTTCGCATACCCCCGCAACATACGACTTTATCTCATTGAGTTCCGACTCATTTGCCGGGAACGTTACGAGTGATTCTTTAATAGGTCCGCGAAACATGATATTGCTTTTTAGCGTTCCTTCCGGAGTTTAGCCTGTTCTATGTTCTGAAGCGCCTCCCTGCAACCGGGATACTTCAGCAATACACGATCCCACTTATCAATTGCTGCGTCGTATTTCTTCTCACGGAACAACTGTAGTCCCTCACGATAAATACTCCAGTATTCATCATCACGTTTCAGTTCCTCCATTGTAACAACCGGCGCCTGTTTGCGATCCATGATAAGAATATAATCTCTGGCAGATCGATTAGTCGAATCGACTTCGAGAACCTGCTCGAACAATTGTCTTGCGGTCGCCGTGTCACCTTCGGAATATGCCTGCACAGCATCACCCATTTTCCTGTCGAGATCAATGAGCGCTCTCGCTCTCGCAATCTTCGCTTTTGCCTGACTCAACTTCGGTTTCAAATCGAGTGCTCTGGACCATTCCACAATCGCCTCGGCATAATGCCCGGCCGAGAACTTCTCGCTTCCGCGAGACATGTAGGACTTAACTTGTCGATCCACTTCCGCGTCGATCTTCCTGAGACCATCGCGCGCAACGGCATTGCCGGGGTCAAGTTCAAGAACCGCATCGAATTCAGCGCGTGATTCCGAAAACTTTTTGGCCTTGAAAAGACTCTGTGCATTATCAAGGCGTTTCGCAATGAGATTCTCTCTTGCCTTCTGTTCACTCTCTTTTTCGATCTGCTTTCTCTCCTGTTTGTTGAGAATCGACCTGATTTCAGTCATCATGGCTTTGGCTTCTGCATGGTCAGGATCATAACCGAGCACCTGACCGCAAAGCGTTTCCGCAGAGTCGAGCCGGTTTCTCTCGTAAGCATCCGAGGCGGCTTTCCAGAGCGTTTCAGCGCGCATTCTGCGTTCACTCTCGATCCTCTTCTGCCTCTCCATACGGCGTTTTTCATCGCGAGATTTCCGCTGATCTTTGACTGTCGGTCCGAAGAAAAGTGTCAGGCCGATGCGATGGCTTGACCCGAGAACATCGTTTGTCTTGTAAGCATAATCAACAGCGGCGACACTGTACTTGACGCCTGCGCCGAATGTCGCATATTCCCGGTCATATCCGACTCTGGTGAACAAATGCTCAAACATCATCAACTCGCCGCCAATATGGCTTGACACGGGCTGCCCCCTGGTCATATCAACATCAATGTCTGCAATAACCGCAAATGACTTATCCTTGCTTTGCCATTTCGTTCCGATTCCGGCTTTGATATTTTGCGGAATATCCTCTTCCTTTGATGAAAGCTTCAGACCGCCTCCAACGACATCCTGAACCATCAGACCAAGCGAAACCGCGCGAAACGGCGTCAGCATTATTCCGAAATCCGCTCCCGCTGTCGTCGCTTTATAATCGCCCAAATTCTCGTTGAGAATCTTCATGTTCGCTCCGGCATGAA
>JAJRZO010000301.1 GCA_024275215.1 Candidatus Zixiibacteriota bacterium
CCTACTTTCGCATTGTAATCCTCGATGCTCCTGACATTTTCGGATGCCAATTTCTTGTAACGCTCCTCCATCTCGCCAACAGCGTCATTAAGCAATCTCTCTGCCTTTCTCGGTGTGGTCACGACCGGTCTTTCGAGATGCGGCAATCCCTTATAGACAGTCAGTTCGAGCATCTTGGGATCAACAAAGAGGAAACGAAGAGTTTCGGGGCTGTGGCGATATATAAGACTCGTAATTATCCCATTGAGACAAACGCTTTTCCCCGAACCTGTTGCGCCTGCTACAAGCAGATGTGGCATCGCGGCGAGATCGGCCACGAACGGCTCACCGGAGATCGTCCTGCCCAAGGCCATTGGAAGTCTGACACTCAGGTCGTTGTAGTCATCGGTCTTGAGAATATCTTTAAGATATACAGTCTGCGGGTCTTTGTTGGGTATTTCAATGCCGACCGCTGCTTTCCCCGGTACAGGGGCGACAATCCTGATCCTCCTTGCCCTGAGAGCAAGCGCGAGATCATCAGCGAGATTCACAATTTGATTTACTTTTACACCTGCTGCAGGTTTGAACTCGTACCGAGTGATAACCGGCCCCGGATATCTTTCGATCCGACTCGAATCGATTTCAACTCCGAAAGTTTTAAGCGTCCTGAGAAGATCATCGGCGGTCTGCTGCATTTCGGCTCTGCTGACTGCCATAACAGGCTGAGGATTGTCCTCAAGCAAATCAAGGGATGGGAACTGATAGCCAGCCGCAACAGATTCCGGTCCCCGTTTCAGCACAATCTTGTCGAATGGTTTGCCGGTATCAGTCTTGCCGGACGTTTCTTTCTCACTTCCAAAAAGATCAGCCTGATGCTTGCGGGCTTCTCTCGCCATCACTTCATCTCTGATCTTGCTGTAATCAGTCACAAAACTTTCGGATGGTGGAGGAGTTGATGACCTTATATATGACTCTGATTCATCAGCGTTCTGTGAATCATCCGCCCTGCCGACATTCGGACTGAGAAAATCGAAATCGAGCTTCCAGATTTTTTTCCAGAATGAGGTTTTTTCGCTGTCGCCAACAGTTTTTTGACCAGCTTTCTCAGGTTTGAACTTCCGCAGAAGATTCATGAGTTTTCCCCGAATCCACATCGGCAACCTGAGAATCCTCTGTTCCCATTTCTTCGGGCGCCAGTCAACGAGAAGCATCGCAAAGACAAGAATAGCTGCTGAACCAATCAGAATTGCGCCGATCATACCAAAAACACGTGAGATCAGACTTGCAGCGAGATGTGCGACAAGTCCTCCCAGTGTCTCAGTATAAGTCACATTATGGATCGGCGGGTTTACTGCCGAAAGTGCGGCCAGGACCGCAATGAAGAAGAAAAGTCCAGTCGCAAAAAACAGTCGTTTGATATACTTTCCATTCTTCCATTTCAGGAGCAATCGCGTACCCTTCAGTCCAAGCCAGACAGGAATGAAAAACGCTATCAGGCCAAGCAAAGTGTATGCAAAGTGCGAGAAGAACATTCCGGCATAACCGAAGCTGTTTTCAGGATGGATTTCGTTAATCCCTGATGTAAATCCGGGCATAAAGTAAAGTTCATCATTTCCGGAATTGGAGGCAAGGCTTCCGATAGTCAGGATGGCCACGAGAATCATTAACAGACCGATGATCTCTTCTTTTTTTCTGGCGTTCATCTTCTTCATTCCGGTAAGACCCATCACAGTCCTCATACACTTACCGCATAAAACTATTCTGCACAAGTGGCATCGTCAACTAAAACAGTCGGATGTTATCACTTTCTCAATCAATTGAAAAGTGTTCCGCGCAACGGCGATTTCGACTTTTCTATCTTGATGTCAGGTATCTGCTTAACAAATATCTTGAAATAATATCCCTTGAGACTGCCGTTGGGAATCCAGGAGAAATGCGCTTCCCAACAGTGAAGGTCCCGGACAATATTAATTGATCTGCTGACAAAAGTCTTACGGCGAATATCGTAGTTTTGCGAAATATCAATCTGCCAGTTTCTCGTCAGATTGAAACTCGCCGAACTTGTGATCCAGTGAGTAATACTTTTAGCACCACTGATGAGATCACGGTTTTCAGTATAGCGATGTCCAATACTAACCCGCCAGGGTTTTCTCATAGACGATCCAATCCGTCTTGCACTTCGGTCACCGGGTTCGACAGGTAAAACTGAACCTCTCTTGCCATTCAGCGAAGTAGATGTGCTGAGACTGATACTCTTGAGTCTCGCCCGTAAAGGGTCGAAATCGAGTGTCACCGGATTGTAAAGATCATGTGTCATGCTTAATTGGATCGACAAACGGGGAATCGATGTCGTCCTTAGTGATGTTGAGAGCATCGCCCACTTACGTGTATCCTTTTTGAAATTGTAATTCGTCGATGTTGACAGATTGAAAAGATCGAGCTTCTTTTCAGTCTCACCCGACTTGTATTTCATCTGGAAAACATTCGATAGCGAAACACTTAGCGTCTTGCTCTCGGTACGAGATATGCTCGCGCCAACATAGCCAGCCTCATCTTCATTCAGATCGGATTTGGGACTGTACTGATACGACAGTGATGGGGTAGCTGAATGTCTGATGCCGAGAAGTCCGGGAATTGGCGGAAAGAAATAACCATAAAGAGTAGTCCTTGCAGACATCGCCATACTCGTCGTATAACTTCGCAGGAATTTATTTGCTGTCAGTCCCTTCTCTCTGGACACGTCCGTAGGAAAAATCATGAACCAGCTTTCAGTATACCTTACCGATGGGTTCAGCATGA
>JAJRZO010000302.1 GCA_024275215.1 Candidatus Zixiibacteriota bacterium
ATAAACCTGTATCCGACACCTGCAAGTTTCTTGAGTTTCTTCGATGATTTCTTCAGATTCTTACTGAAATTGGAACTTAAACCCTTAATGAAATCATCGAATGTCCCCTTAATCGAAATATATGCTCCTGCTCCATTATAGTCAGTGTATGTTCTGATAGTTTCTATTCCATCGAGAGCGCCGCTAATTGTTGGAGATTGTTCGGGGATCCGGCTCAGAACATAAGTAAAATTCATTCCGCAGTACAAGCCTGCCGCGTCCATAAGTGCAGAAAGAATTTTCTTCTCTTTATCGCGCTTTGTCAGAACATCTACAGAAGGAGTGTGATCATCAGATGGAGCATGAAGCCGGCGAAGACCAAGTCGGATTATCGATCGGGGACGAATTACTACAGGAGCCACGCCGACAAGTTCGCCTGCGCTGAATGCGAGAAAAACAACCCACTGTTCCGAACCTGTCAGCCTGTGCTCGAGAAATGATGATACCCACGCGTATGACAGCATAGGGTTATTGCTCGGTGAGGATATCGCAAGATCGTTCCAACTTTCAGCTATATCCTCCAGTTGAGAAATCGACTGTGCCGCCTCTACACGAACATCGTCCCGTTCCAGAATAAGATTTCTTTGACCGGCTTTCATGATCATCTCGCTCAATGTCCACCGATCCATCGTTTCAGTCTTTTCAACGGTGCGCCAAGAAATGAATCACTCACTTTTTCGCGCAACGCAGACCGGCGGCGCATTTTCTCTACCTCAGGTGAATCCTCAGTTCGTACCTCAAGAAGTCTTACTCCTTTACTCTGGTGCAATCTCTTAAAGACGGTTTTCGGGTTGCCATCAAACCTTTCATATTCACCCCCCACAGATTCAGCAAACTTTGAAAAATCAGGGTTGTCGAGAACTGCTGAGAATTCTTTCCCGAATGCCGCTAATTGTTGTAATCTGATCGAACCGAGTCCCCCATCGTTGAACAGAATCACGGCAAAATCAATGTTTTCCCGTACAGCCGTACGCAGTTCCATTGCCGACGCCATCAATGAGCAATCACCAACCATTGCTACGACTTCTTTCTCCGGATTAGCAAGCTTCGCACCGATTACAGCAGGAATTCCATAGCCGACAGATTGAAAATCTGACGGGACAATCAATCCTCGAATACTTTCGACACGAAGATAGTTTCGCACCAACGCCTGATGGAATCCTGCATCAGTAACAACACAAACATCGCTGCTCGATGATGAGTTGAAAGCGGCAAAAAACTCAGCAATCGTGCCTTCCGGCCAGTCTGTAATTATCGGGTCGAATCTGAAATTGTCTTTTCTTTTCGACAGAATGTTTTTCTTTATATCGGTGATTTCCTGAGTGTCAAATCCTCTTGCTGACCTGGAGAGACTTTCCCTGTGTTCAAGAAGCGCTCTGACAAATACACCCGCATCGGAAAGAATGCTCATGTTCGCGGGATAGTTCTTCGATTTCAAAACTCTTTTCGACGAATCAACGCGAATTAGTTTTTCAGAAGGAATTATGAGTTCAAATCCGCCGGTCCCATTATGGGAGAATTTACATCCAATGGCTAAGATTAAATCACATTTGTCGAACAGATTGTTGACTTCCTCCATTGGTCCGAGGCAAAAATCAGCGGCGACTGATAGTGCGTGACTCTCTGAAATCGCTCCTCTGCCTGAGCAGTTAGTCACAACGGGAGCGTTAAGCAACTCAGCCAGTTCAAGCAAATCAATACCTGCGGCAAACGCACCCTGCCCTGCGACAATTACTATCTTTTCCGCTTCAGATATTCTTTGTAACACGTCATTGATTTGCTCTTTTTCGGCACTCAATTCGATCTTATGTTCCTGCGTATCCGGATACTGTACCGTTCCATGAAGTGCGCGACTTTCGACCTCGATAATCACAGGTCCCGGCTCGCCTGAAACAGCAATCCCGAATGCTTCAGCCACCCGCTCAGCAACCTGTGCGGGATCAGATATACTAATAAAGGCTTTTGTCACAGGCTTCGACATTGCCTCCATATCAACGACCTGCAACTGAAAATCTCTGCCGGGTGTCTCTTCGTTCGTCTCCACAATCATTATCAGCGCAGCGGAGTCATGTCTCGCTTCGGCAATACCTGTCAGAGTGTTTGTGAAACCGGGTCCCGGTATCGCTGCAACAATGGCGGGTTTTCCCGAAGCCCGATAATATCCATTTGCCATGAAAGCGGCTGCCGTCTCATCAGTCGCGAGCACACACCTGAATGA
>JAJRZO010000303.1 GCA_024275215.1 Candidatus Zixiibacteriota bacterium
CCCTCAATTGGATAGCTTCGCGACCAGAGCAGGCACCCCGATCAGGGTAATCATGCGAGCGAGGTTGAAGCAACTGGCCAGCAGTGACGCTTCGGCACGCACACCATCCAAACCGCGTAGAAGAAAATGACCGGCATTGAGGTTCCGCTTTATATGACCAAACGGCAACTCAACTTTTGTGCGGTGTCGGGAATCCTTTCCCGACACGCTGTGAATTCGCCAGGAAAAGATTCCTGGCGACGCGTTTGAAACTTCCTGCTTTATTTGCCTTGGATTTGTGCTTTTTCACTATATATTTCCGAAGACCTTCAGGTTTACGACTCTTGAACGATAGAGGATAACAAATGATTAAACTAACTTTAGCATTCAAAACTTCTCTGTTCACAGCTTTTTGCTTTTTGAGCCTGATTTCGCTTTGCTTTGTGCAACCTGCAAGTGCTGTCAGCCTTTCTCCCGATTTGATCGAGAAAATGCGCGCCGATGGGACACTGGATCAATATGTAAAACAAATGGCTGAGGCGCGCGCGAAAGGCGTCTGGACAAATGCCGACAAATCGACACGCTACAGGCTCACCTCCGATGGCGCACCCGACACAATGCGTATCGTAATGATCCTCGTCGATTTTGATGACAACAGATGGCAGACCGGCCCGGACGGGACACTTGAGTATTTCCAGAACCTGATCTTTTCGGATAGCGTCCTGCAATACGGAAGCATGAAAGAATACTACTTTGAGAATTCTTACGGAAAGTTCGTGCTGACAGGACAAGTCTACGGCTGGTACAGAATGCCGGAAACTTATGCATACTATGTTGATGGTCAGGCCGGATTCGGGACATATCCGCGCAATGCTCAAAAGCTCATCGAGGATGCCGTTGCAGTGGCTGACCCGTACATCGACTATTCCCTTTATGACAACGACGGTGATGGCATGGTCGAGGGTTTAATGGTTGTCCATGCGGGCGAAGGACGAGAGACCTCCGGAAGTATGAACCAGATTCATTCTCACATGTGGTTTATGAACTCGGTGCAACATTACGATGGCGTCGATCTGTATCGTTACTCTATTCAGCCGGAAGAAACAAGCACAGGTGATAAGCTAATCGACATCGGCGTGTTTTGCCACGAGTTCGGCCATGTGCTCGGACTCCCAGATCTCTACGACACGGATTATTCCTCCAGCGGTCTCGGAAACTGGACACTGATGGCAGGCGGCAGTTACAACGGCGGGGCTATGATTCCCGCTCATTTTGACGCATGGTGCAAGTCGCAGCTTGGTTTTATCAATGTTGATACTATAACTGCGAATGAACTGGGTCACTCGATTCCAAGGGTCGAGGAAACGCCATACGCGGCCAGAATCTGGAGAAACGGAACAAGCGGATTACAGTATTTTCTTGTCGAGAATCGCCAGAAGGTCAAATTCGATGCCGGTCTTCCCGGCGACGGGCTGCTAATCTACCATGTCGATGAAAACCAGAGCGGCAACACCGACGAGAATCATTATCTTGTCGCCATCGAACAGGCTGATGGACTGTTTCAACTGGAACAGGGTTCCGGCAGGGGAAATCAGGGAGACCCGTGGCCCGGTTCGACTGATGCCCGTGAATTCAATGACATTACCGTGCCGAATACGCATGATTATACAGATGCAACCACTCAGGTTGCCGTTTGGGATATTTCAGATTCCGACAGCCTGATGACCGCTAACCTCGATGTGACATTTTCGAAGCCGTATTTCAAATTCATCGATTATCGATTCAGCGACAGCGCGGGTGGGGACGGTGACGGCATCTTCGAACTCGGCGAATCAATAAATTGCTACTTCACTATTTCCAATTTATGGGCTGAGGCGACGGATGTAACACTGTTACTTGAAGCAGCCGATCCGAGACTTGTTTTCACTACTGACTCCGTATACCTTGGAACTGTTACCACAGGACAAACTGTCGACAATTCGGGCAATCCTTTTACATTTGAGATTCCGCCCGACATGGATACGCTCAAGACAGATTTCTTATTAACAATTACGCAAACAACTTTTCCAGACACAGTTACTTTCGGTTTCAGGGAAAATATCGGCGGCGTAGCAGTACTGGTCATCGACGATGATGATGGTGATCCTGACAGTCTGGAAAGCTACTACACTAATACACTCGAAAACCTTGGCATGACATTTTCAGTCTGGGATAAGTCATCGAAAGGTTCTCCGACTCCCGATAAAGCTTCCGCACCAATTATCATCTGGTTTACCGGTGACAGCAGACCAACCACACTCACTGCCGCCGACAGGGCATTCATCAGGGATTATCTGGATAATGGCGGAAACCTGTTCCTGACCGGGCAGGATATCGCCGAGCACATGTCTGTGGATGATCCCGAGTTGCTCCACAATTATTTCAAGTGCCAGTACGATGGAAGCCACTGGTTCAAAGATCAGGTTATCGGACAGGATGGATCATATATCGGACGAGATAGTATCAGAGTTATGATCGTCAATCCTGACGGCGCTCACAACCAGTCTTCTGTTGATTACTTCTCACCCCTTGAAGGCGGAATCCCGTGTTTTTCATACAACATCGGTGATGCGGGTCTGGAAATTGATGCGGACAACTATAGAGCTGTTCTCTTCGGTTTCGGATTCGAGGCAGTAAATAATACCTATACTGCTTTCGGTTTTGAGACTCGTGAGTTTGTAATGGATCGCGTTATCAACTTCTTCAGATTACCTGAGCAGTACACTTGCGGTGATGTCACAGGTGATGAGATGATAGATGTCGATGACATCGTGTTTCTTATAGCATATCTTTTCCTCGAAGGTCCGGCTCCGGACCCCATTGAATCCGGCGATGTCAACTGCGACAATAATGTCAATTTGCTTGATGTAGTATATATCGTTAATTATCAGTTCCGGGGCGGACAGGCGCCATGCACTGATTGTCCATAGCGGGTTTTCTGAATTGTCGAACATACGAAAGCGGCGAGTATTCTCGCCGCTTTAAGTATCTTACAACAAATAACCCGACAACTAATTCGCATCTGTTGCCGGAATCCAGAAGTCACGCGGATAGAGCCTTGCAACGCCGATGTTTCCTTCTGTACTATGGAGATAATCCTCGAATGATTCAAACTGTGATTCGGGACCGATTATGAAATAGACCGCACCGGGCACTTCGCTTCCGGGCGGATTGAGACCGGGCAGAACCTGTCCGTAAGTATCGAGCATGATGGCTTGTAGTGTATCATAAAGATGCGGCATTTTGCTTATTTCGAGAACAGCTTCTCTGAAGCTTCTCACTTTTTCCGGCAGGACACCATCCGCGAGATCGGCAGCCATCGCTTCCCCGCGATTCTCGTAATTAGAACCGGCACGAGACGATTGAAATACCTGTGCTACGGCATATTCAGCCAGCGATGAATCGTATGGCGCAGATTTCAACTCACCGACTACGAATTGCATAGTCTGAGCAAGGTCAGGGCAACGCTCCGCATAATAGCTCATTCGTCCGGAAGAAGGGCTGCTGCCGAGGCCATTCGAGTATGCGAGACCGGCGCTCCATGTTTTCATGAACATGCTGTGCGCACCGCCTCCACTGTAAAGACGTGCCGCGAGGAATCGAAGCAGGCTGTCATGATCGTAATCTTTGATGCTTGCACATTTGGCGCTGTTCACAAAGACTCCGCTCTTCGTATTTTCGTTGATCAAACCAACATAAACAGGAGTGCCAAAGTCCGGCGTTCTTTCCATAAATCGTGTTTTCACTATTGGCGAATAACTCAGGAATATTGTGGTTGATGGTTCAGGCGAAAGAGACGAGACAACTTCGGCAATCTTCGGGACAATAGCATTGCCAACTGTGCTGTTCGACACAAGAAATGATCTGGCCTTGTCCTGCCGCTCGATATAAGACATTGCCTCGCCCAGCTCTGAGAGGGCATCAGCGGGAGCAACTTTCAGGTCGGCGACAATCTGAGCGCAGAGATACTTCCAGTCAGTGCTAAGAGAATTATCAGGAATCTCGCTGAGGTTATAAGACAGGTCGTCCACAGCATCGGAAACCAATACTTGCGCCGGTTTCGAGAGAGCGTCGAAACTCGCGCATATAGCAGCGTTTTCTCCTGATACATCCCTTTCATCCGGAGTAGTCGAGAGCATTGCAAGCAATCCGGTCAATTCCTCTCGATTCGTTTCAAGCGCGGACAGTTTATTCATGAAGCCTTCAACCTGATTGATAACCTCAGGATCATCGGAGCCTTGCAAAAGCCAGCGGAGCCGCTGGACATCATGTGCTTTTGTTAAAAAGCAGGATGACCTCATCAGGAGTGGATTATCCTGAACGCGATATGCAGCAGCCGGGCCTGACACCCATGATTCCTCGCTGCCCTTCATCGTATTTCTTAAGTCACTCAACTGGAGATCGACAGCATCCCTGATTCTGGACAAGTTCTCGACGCGCCAGTCAGGACTGAACATAATCAGTTTCAGCCAGTCCATAGCCTTGACAGATTCGTCGTAATTCGATCCGGCGCATTTGAAAGCAAGTTCGACACGACCCGTTGTATATGAAACACTGTAGTTCACATACGCCCAGAGAATCTCCTGTCTCATCTTCTCGCGCATTTCATCGTATGAGACCGGCTGTCCATCCTTGATCACGCCAACATCGGAAAGCAAAGTCGGCAATGATGCAATAAATACATGATACTTCTCAGGGAGCCCGTCAATACTGAGAGCGATACCGACAGACGCGCCTGTCATTGTCTCGAAATCCGAAATTACGAGCGGACCGCTGCCGGGAAGATTCTCGACTTTGTAGTCGAGTTGATCGTCGTATGTCATCGGCGGGTTATCGACCAATCCCGGCATCGTAAGCTTTGCGGCCTCTTCTTCGATTATTCTGGTCTTTTCGTCGTAAGACTCCGAATATCGCTTAATGGCTTCGGCGGCGGTTGTAACATTATACTCTGACTCAAGCGATTTCACGAACTGTTCGATTCTTTTCTCTTTGGCTGTGTTTTCTTTTTCGAGCAGATCGGGATTTGCTACTGCAGTGAGAACATACGGATCAACATCGAGAAGATTCCATTTGTCAATATATCCGCGCCAGATATTTTCCCCGGATTGAAGTTTCGATTCAGCAAAGTCGAAGACATCATTTCCGGCAAGGTCCTTTCTGAAGCCATCTTTCTTCTGAAGCTGCTTGAACAAATCCTGCCAGTCATTGCCGATACTCCTGTATCCGAATCTCGGCGGCGTAGAGAGGAATCTCCTTCTGTTTCTGCGCGATTGAAGAATTCTATTCTGTGCCCTGTCGTTGAAAGCCGCAAGCTCCTCGGAACCATCCGGATAATCAGCGATCCTTTTGATCTCAGCCAACAGGTGCGATTTGATAGAATCGACAATGTCATCTTCGAGCGCATCACGAGCGATATTGGAAAACCAGAAATAAATCGGATTGCCGACATCGAACATCAGTCCACCGCCGACAGAACCGGTGCCGATGTCCATTACTTTGGTCTGGGAGTCGAAAAATACTTTGTAGAGATTCGATGTTTGTCCCTGCGATAAATTTGTAAGAAACAGATCCAGCATTTCTTTTTCATTTCTGTCCATCTCAAGAGTCGGAGGCCATGCAAACACGAGCAGACCGGGCTCGTTTTCATTCTGATTCGGGAATTCGAGACGCTCCCGCGTACCCTCAGGATATGGCTTTGGTTTCGGGAGTCGATCCTCCGCTGTCCCCGGATCTTCACCGAGGGTGACATTCGGTTCGACCTTATCGAAAATGCCGGATACTTTTGTCAGGAAATCGTTCAAATCATATTCATCAGGCATTGACGCGATAATCCCCATATTTGAAAGAGTATATGCTTTGTCATGGAATGTTCGCAGGTCTTTCGGTGTTTGGCTGCGGATGCCTTCGGGAGTTCCGCCTGATTCGTTCGAGCAGGGATGTCCTTTACCGTATGCGACCAGACAAAGTTCTCTCCAAATGATAGAACCGGGACGTTCGAAAGAGCTGACCATCTCATTATAGACAGTTCCCTTTTCTTCGAGCGACAGTGAGCTGTCCTCAGGATCAACCACAACACCCATATTGCACACTTCTCTGCGAATTTCCTCATCGGTAAAATCGGGATGCAACATGGCGTCGAGTTTGGCTTCGAGAAGATCATAGAAAACATCGCCACCGGCAGTCGTGTTGTAATGATAATCCGTGTGAAGTCTGTATGTGCCTGCGGAACTGGTTCCCAGTGACATATCTTCGAGCGAGGCTACGTATCGTCCCTTGTTGCCTTTGCCGAGCAGGAGATGTTCGCATGTGTGCGGCTCACCCATGTCGGATGGCGCCAGACTGTTCACCCAGATATAAGCCTGCGGCACTGACTGAATCCTCAGAAAATCGAGTATACATCCGCTCTTTATATGACGAAACCGCGCACCGATGGCATTGCCTGCGTCGTTGACATACAGGTTCTCAACCCTGAACTCAGCGATCTGTTGGTTGGGTTGCAGAGATTCAAGAACCGGATCAGCCGCTGCGCATGCCGACATGACCAGCAGCGCAACAAATACATACAGAAGTTTTGTGATTCTCATTGTATAACCTTTCTATGGTAATAGTAATATCCTCTATGATTGAAGCATACGATAGCGCGATTATGCATGTTTCACAAGCGGAAAACATCATTTGTGGACTGATTGACTGCGGCATGTATAGACTTCTCACGTCTTAAGAGGGAGTGAGCTACGGGAACTCGACTTGATCGGAGAGCGGATGAGGAATGTGCTCAG
>JAJRZO010000304.1 GCA_024275215.1 Candidatus Zixiibacteriota bacterium
GCGCTCCATTACCGGGGCCGATCTCAAGCACCGAATCACCATCGGACAACTCCAGGGAATCGACTATTCTTCTGGCCGCTCCGGCATTCTGAAGAATATGCTGGCCGAGACTTTTCTTATATTGCACCATCACCCAAATTAAAAAGGCGAATGGCGTTTTCATCAACAGTTTTTTCGATAGTTTCGAGGGGAATATCCCTGATCTCGGCAAGCGCACTATATGCGTAACGTACATACGACGGTTGATTGCGCTTGCCACGAAATGGCACCGGAGTGATAAACGGGCAGTCTGTTTCAAGTATGATATTGTCGAGGGTGATAGCCTTTGCCGCTGGAATTGATCGGGAATTCTTGAATGTCAGCGACCCGCCAAACGCAACCAGCATGTTCATATCAGCCGCCGCCTGCGCGTCATCCGGTGTTCCGGGAAAACAATGAAGAACGCCACCGATTTCGTGAACTTTCTCACGCCGAAGAATATCCAGAGCGTCAGTCATTGCCTCTCTGACATGGACGACAATCGGCATGCCGAACTCGCGCGCCATCGCTATTTGCTCGGCAAAGACTTGTTGCTGAACATCGTGGGGAGAATGATCCCTGTAATAGTCGAGGCCGATTTCGCCGATTGCCACGACTTTCGGATGTTGAGCAAGGCGTGCGATCTGTTCTTTGCTCGGTTTGTCGAACTTTTTTGAATCGTGAGGATGAAAGCCAACCGCCGCAAATATCCTGTCATTGCTGTCTGCCAGCTCGACGCTCCTGATTGATGACTCTCGATCAACCCCGATATTTATGATGGCTTTCAGCCCTGTGTCGAAAGCATTTCGGATGACATCCTCTCTGTCGGAGTCGAAATCGGGAAAGTCGATATGGGCATGAGTGTCAATCATGGGAGTCAGCTTTCGCAAAGACACTCGTCCGCATCAGGAAACGCCGGCACCTGATGGAAGATCAGAATCAACTGTCAGAAGCGAAAGTTTGTCTTTTTTCTTTGCCCCCAGGAGCATGCCATTCGATTCAACTCCCCGCAGCTTCACCGGCTTCAGATTAACAACAGCGATTACTTTTTTGCCGACAAGCTGTTCGGGAGAATAGTATTGTGCGATTCCGGCAACGATTTGCCTGCGTTCATTACCGATCTGAACCTGCAGTTTTAGTAGTCTGTCAGCTTTTGGGACTGCTTCCGCCTCGACAACTTCTGCAACTCTCAATTTGACTTTCGCAAAATCATCGATAGAAATCAAATTGTCAGATTCCGGAGGCTGTTCTTTTTCTGCTTTTATTTTGTCGATTCTCGGAAATAGCGACTGGCTGACAGATATCTCGTTTCCCTCGACAAGCAGCTCAAACGATTCTGCCTGATCAATCGATATCGGAATTGGTTCACATCCAAGCAACTCACTAAGTTCCCGGCATTTGTTTGGAAGGAACGGGTACGCCATTACAGACACACAGCGGATGCCTTCAAGAGTCATGCGGAGAACAGTGCCGAGTCGTTCAAGTTTCTGCTCTTTTGACAACACCCACGGTTTTTGAGAATCGAAATACTTATTCAGTTCGCGAGTGACAGTCCTGAATGATTCAGCGGCGCCATTTGGGTTGATCGCCTCGACATGATGTTTGCATTTCGCAACCTGTTTCCTGATAAGATCACGCAATGCCGTCTCATCGTCAGTGATTTCTCCGACAGGTGGAATCCTGCCATCGAAATTGCTCCTCGCCAGCTTGATCGTTCTGGATACAAGATTGCCGAGATCGTTCGCAAGGTCAGAATTGTATCGCTTGACGAAGTCCTCAAGCCGGATATCACCGTCTATCCCGAATGGGAACATATTCAGCAGCAAATACCGGGCTGCATCTGTGCCGAACTGTTCAACAAGCTCTTGGTTGGAGATCACATTGCCTAAAGATTTTGACATTTTCTGACCAGAGATAGTAAAGTAGCCGTGGATGAAAATTACATCCGGCAGCCTCAGACCGGCGGCAAGAAGCATAGCAGGCCAGAAGATCGTATGGAATTTGAGTATATCTTTACCTATCAGATGCACAATCCGTGAACCATCCCACCACTTGCTGAAAGACTCGGGATCGTCCCCATAACCAATCGCCGTGATATAGTTTGAGAGTGCATCGACCCAGACATAAGCCATCTGATCCGAATCGAAAGGCAGTGGAATTCCCCACTGAACTTTTTCTCTTGAGATGGAGAAATCCTTTAGTCCCTGCTTGAATAATCCAAGGGTCTCGTTCTTGCGCTCTTTGGGAAGAATCTGGAGCTTATCGCTTTCTATTAGTTCTTTGACCTGATCGAGATATGACGACAGCCTGAAGAAATAATTCTTTTCTGATAATTCTTCCGGTTTCTTAAGATGGTCAGGGCATAGTCCCTCGGAATTCAAATCTTTTTCAGTAAGGAATTTCTCGCATCCTACGCAGTAGAGGCCTTTGTATTCGCCTTCATAGATTGCTGGTTTTCCATCCGGAGTAGTTGTTTCATGCAGTTTCGCTATAAGTTTCTGGAATCCCTTTTCATGTTTTTTATCCGTTGTGCGAATAAAC
>JAJRZO010000305.1 GCA_024275215.1 Candidatus Zixiibacteriota bacterium
ATCCCGAAGAACCGACCGTTCATCTGAATCTCGGTCTCGTGTATGTCCAGCTCAAGAAGCCCTATCTTGCAGAGGAAGAGTTTATGACTGTGTTGTACTACGACACCTCCAACACATATGCACTCTATAACCTCGGGCAGCTTTACGAGTCAATGGGAGATACCGTGATGGCAACATCTCTTTTCTACAGAGTATTCACTATCGATCCAAATTTCTACGACAATCCGGAAGCCATACTCGATACGCTATTCAACCTCTCGGAACCTGACAGTTTGAAAAAAGAAAAGCGTTAATGTTAAAACGAGTTGTTGTTACGAGCGACTCCGTTCGGGCGGAATGCGATCTCATTTTCAATGAATGTGAAAAAGAAAAACTGTAACTGCCCGGCAATGACGGTGTCAAAGGTCTCGCGAGAGGCTCGAAGGCGATACTCACTAAACAGAATGAAATAAACCTGAATCCGCAATGAAAATACAAAGAGGCACCGAAATAGAAGTCAAAGTCGATTCAATGGCGTTCACCGGAAGAGGCGTCGGTCGAGTTGATGACAGAGTCGTATTCGTATCGGGTGCGATTTCGGGCGACAAGGTTCTCGCGACTATTACGAAAAAGAAAAAATCCTACTTTGAAGCGAAGGTCAAAGAAATACTCGAACCGTCACCGGATCGAATCGAACCGCGATGCAAACATTTCGACACCTGCGGCGGATGCAGTTTCCAGATTGTCCCGTACAAAAAACAGCTTCAATACAAACAGGAATTCATCCGCGATGCTCTGGTTCGCATAGGAGGCATCGAGAATCCGCCAATCCGGGAGATCATAGCGAGCAATGAACAGTTTTATTACCGAAACAAAATGGAATTCTCGTTTCTCCCGATGCCCGATGGTTCTGCGAGGCTCGGTCTGCATGTTCGCGGTAAATGGAGCGAAGTATTTGACATCGATGAATGCCTTCTGCAATCTCCGAAATCGAATGAGATTGTGAAGATGACGCGAAGGCTTGTCAACAATCTTAAGATACCGGCATATCACATCAGTCATCACGAGGGTTTCATTAGATTTCTGGTAATCAGAGACAGCAAGCATACAGGGAAAATTCTCGTCAATATTGTCACTAACGAGGGTGTGTTCCCGCAATTTGACGAACTTGTTGCGAAGCTTTCAGAAAGTTTCCCGGAGATCGCGGCAATCTACAGGACAATCAATTCGACACAGGCGAATATAGCGACCGGCGACAGGGAAGAATTGCTCTGGTACAACGAAAGTCTTTACGAGAAAATCGGTTCACACAAATTCGCAGTCGCGCCTACAACATTCCTGCAGACAAATTCGATACAGACGCCGCTGCTCTACGACCAGATACCTAAGCTGGCTGATTTCGACACCAATCAGGAGATTCTTGATTTGTACTGTGGTTGCGGCACGATTTCACTCTATGTCTCAGAATATGTCAAATCAATTCTGGGAGTCGAAGTTGACGAAAGGGCTATAAATCTGGCTGAAAAAAACGCATCAGAAAATGGAGTGACGAATTGTAGATTTGTGGCTGCGGATGCCGCGCGTTATCTGCAGAAGCTGGTTCAGTATGATGCGAAATTTG
>JAJRZO010000306.1 GCA_024275215.1 Candidatus Zixiibacteriota bacterium
CCTCGGAGATAGTATCGTGGTACTACTCGGAGCAGGGAGTAGGATTGTATGGCAGCCCGAAGGCGTTTCATGACCTGAAACAATTCTTTTGGGGAATCCAGAATCTTCTCTGGGAGAGAGGTTTTTTCCGAGGGATGCCAATAGCTACCATACTCGCATTCTTTGGGATCGCGTTATATCTGAAAAATACTGCCGATTCGATAGCCAGCCGAAAACTCCGAGATAATCTTTCAATCGGTACGGTCGCGCTGGTATTTTGGTTCTTATTTGCGTATGCCGCACTTTTCCCGCTTAACTACAGGCCATTGCGATACCAGGCAGTGTTGTTCCTGCCGTTGATGGGAATCGCCGGAATCTTTTTGGAGAATCTGTATCTCTCGACTATGAGTTCCAGAAAGAAATCTCGCAAGCAAAAAGAATCGCCAATATGGGTAAAGACAATCCTGATCGGACTCGTGACAGCTCCACTTGTTTGTAGCATATTGCTGGTCAATGGATCAAAACAATTCGCGGGGAGTGTGTTCGATTCCATCTATCTTTATACATTTCTATTTGTTGTTATAGGAGCTGCTGCATATCTGTTGCTTCGTTTCGGAAGGAATCTCTTTGACAAGCTGAGACCTGCTGCGGGAATCGCAGTCCTGCTTATTCTTGTCGCTTATGGAGTTGTCAACCTGCGGTCGTACTATGGCTGGATGTCTACGCGACAATACAGTCTGCTCGCGGCTGACCACGATCTCGGTGCGATACTGGGAGAGGATGCTGTCATCTCAGGATCATACGGGACAGCTTTGGCACAGGATAACGGTCTCCATTCGATTCATCATCAGTTTGGAATCACTACCGATCCTGAGTTTTTCAACAAATATCCCATAACACATCTCGTCCTTGACAAGAGTAACGAGGAAATTGCGAGAAAAGAATATCCGCAGATAATGTCAGGCGCATCTATTGTGACCGATTATCTCATTCGCGGTTTTCCCGTTAAGGTCTTCAGAATCTCGGAAACAAGCCCCAATGCTCAGGCACGAGTATACAAGTTGACCGATTATGAGAATGCGCTGAGGTGGGAACAGGCAGGTGAGGCTGATTCCTCACAATACTATATGAATATGTTTCTCCGGTCTGATTCGATTAGTTTTTCAGCCAGAGTGCATGTGGCTATGAAAGCGCTCGATGGTGGACGATTTCCAGATGCCATCAAGAATCTCAGAAAAGCGTTTGTCTATTCTTACAAGAGCGCGCAGCTTGCGTATATGTTGGGCGTCAGTTATTACAATATGGCATCGAAGACATCTCAGCAGTCTTATATTGACTCTGCTCTTGTTTATCTCGAATACACTCACAAGATGATGCCAAACGATAAGAATGTCGAGAAGGCTGTCATGCAGTTGAAAGGGGCGCGTTAGGATTGCTGCACACGACAGAAGTTCCTCACGCCCCAGTGGGCGTGAGCTACAAGAAATTAGGCTGATCTATTTATCAGGTTTCCACCCGATTATCATGTGATTGAGACACCATTGAGTGACGAAGTATCTCTTACTGAGTTTGTGGAATCCCGCTTTCTTCAATCTCGCACGTATTTCTGAGTCGAGCAGGTAGTACTCCTCGCCTTCTTCCATACCGCGTTCGGTATCGACATCGAAATCAGTGCCAAGCAGTTTGTCATAAATATAAACGACTTTATGCACAATGATCTCTGCAAGCGGATTTCCCATCGTCACGATGATATTTCCGCCGGGTTTCAGCACGCGAAATGCTTCCGCAAGTTCGGTGTCTCGCTCAGGTTCAGGGGCATGATTCAGGCATGCGATGAATGTGACGCTGTCGAATGTGTTGTCGTCGAATGGAAAATGTGAGAAACTGTCAGTAATATTTTCCTCAGTTAGGCCGTCGTACATGAAGATGTCGAGACCCTTTCCGTTGCCGTCAAGGAACTGAGTGACAAACAGATTGTCTCTCCCGCATCCTATATCGAGACAATAACCGGTTACCGCTTCCGAGGCATAGTCGAACCTCTCCGTCCGCAACGATGACAGGCCCCATTTGTCATCGTGGAAAAGCGTGACGGCGCGTATAGGGAAGAAGATAAAATCCTTCAGCTTTTGTAAAGCGGTCCTCGACATAAGCCGCCAATAAAGCCTGATGAACGCAGGATGTCAAGATCAGATGTTCTTTCAAATCATCAGCGATGACGGTTTTTTCTTCGCATGTATGACGTGGCGATCCAGAATCCACATAGCCAATAGAGCAAATGCACCCGGAAGAATCAATCCCAATGTTCCGCCTGCGGATGCCGAAGTATGTTCGAATGTCCTGACCAGTGAGGATTCGAGCAGTGCGCTTGTTCTCGATATGAAACTTGAGATCAGTGCAATGTCAGGAAGCATGACTAAAGCTGCAACAGCAGCAGCTATCCCAGTTGCTGCGAGAATCTGATTTCCGAATCTGCTCAGGAACGGTTCGCGCTCGTTCTTGTGAATGGAAGCGACAACACCATTCGTGAAATCATCGGACAATTCGAAACCGGTATCATCACTCAGACCGGAATAGAGACTTGCATAATCCTTCAGCATCGATTTGCATTTGTCGCATGACGCCGTATGTTTCTCGACACGACCAGCAAGCTCCGGCAGTCGAGTGTCGAGATAATCCTGTATTTCGTCGTCTGTCAGGTGCCTGTCGTCCATAGGTCCTCCGGCTGATATTTCGCCAAAAGGCGATCCTTCAGGAGTCGCCGTCCTCTGAAGAGATGGCTCTTTACTGTGCCTTCAGGCAAATTCATAATGTCGCCGATTTCGCGATAGCTCATTTCTTCGAGATGGTACAGAGTTACAATAGTCCTGAAGTGAACTGGCAGCATGTCGATTTCCAATCTGATTCTCTCTGATAAGTCAGCTCTCACAACTCTTTGGTCAGGAAGCACATCGCCATTCGCGATTGAATCGACAGTCATGTCGTTCGATGCAATGTCTTCGAAGAGCGGCAACTGTTTTTTCTCAAGATAATTGCTGCAGGTGTTGAATGTAATCCGGGCAATCCATGTCGAGAGTTTTGACTCGCGCCTGAAATTCTGCAGATTCTGATACACTTTCAGGAATACATCCTGTGCAATATCTTCTCTGTCCGATTTGTTCGATATCATTCTGAATACTATATGAGCTACAAGCTTCTTGTATCGCTCAATGAGCTTTCTGAACG
>JAJRZO010000307.1 GCA_024275215.1 Candidatus Zixiibacteriota bacterium
CTTTCAGTTGCTTTCTCGATATTGCGTCGGTGATTCGTGGAGAGATTGCGGCGCAAAACTGTTTCGTCAGATGTAAGATCAAGGACATGAGTTGTATGCGAATTGCGAGTGAATTCGGAATATGCGCTGTTTTCTTCTGTGAAGTATTCGATTACATTGACCCTGACCAGTTTCTGCTTGTCGCACCATTGAACGAATTCCCTCGTCAATTCTGTCGCGGAGTCATTTTCGTCGAGGATGACAGCGCCGCCGTAAGTCCCCATCGGCATCGAAAAACATTCGCTGAATCCCAAACGTTTCCTGATACAGAACGGCAAATACGAAATCGTCTTGTTCGCTGATTCGAGTAAGCAAACCGCGGCTTTGTATCCGGAACGTCCACCCCATATCGCGAGCCAGTCTCTGCACTGAAAAAACGTTTCTCGTTCACATGATGGATTTATCTCTTCGACCGCAGCCAGCGCTTCGCCCCCCATGAGAACGATAAATCGAGACATCGTTACTTTCTGATGACGGCAATCTTGCCGGTGTGACTCACACCTTCAGGCGTGACAATGTAGAACAGGTACATCCCGCTCGCAACAAGCTGACCATCTTCGTTTCGGCCATCCCAGCCGTTCGCGTTGGAGACTTCAAGTTTTCTGACAAGATCACCGGAAAGAGTGAAAATTCTCGCCTGTGTCGTGCCTTTGTAGTTGAGGAATACCTGATCGTGATCCGGTATGATAAACGGATTCGGGTATGCAATCACTTCTCCGATGTCACTCGTGAATGTGCCGACATTGAAATCAAACCGCGACAAGCCGGTCGATGTGCCGATCCAGAGGAATTCTTTTGCTCCGAAATAGAGTGATGTGATTTCATCTCCAGAGATGCCGCTGTTGGCTGTCGTAAATATCTCCATGCTCGAACCATCGGCAGGAATCAACACGAGGCCGCTTGAAGTGCCTACCCACAGGTTGCTGAACGGGTCTGATGCGAGCGCATTGATTGACGGGCTTGCGCCTGATGGCAATTCGACTCGCCGAAACCTGTCGATGCCTTCGTCGTAATATACAAGCCCGGCGTTCGTACCAACCCAGACTACCGGCTCTTTGCCATCACGTTCGACACTCGAAATCACGCGTATGTTGTCGGATGGGAGATTATAGTTTATCGATTCCTGCGTGCTGTATTGTTTGCTCGTGATATTACTGTGATCGAATGGATCACTGCCGAATGTCGTACGGAAAAGGCCAGCGTTTTCATAACCTGTCCAGAGGACATCGCCTACAACATGCAGAGCCTGAATAAAATGATCGGTAATACCATCCTGACTCGTATAATAGTCCCACGTATCGAGATCGGGATCATAGAAGCTGACAGGGCGCATCGGATAACCGCGGTAACATGTGAACCACAATCTTCCCGCGTCATCAACATCTATATCATTGACGACCACATAGTGCTGACCTTCCAGATTGCCGTACAGACTGCTGTTGGTTGTATCATATTTGACAAGTGAATCTTCGGAAATCCTGTAGACTCCATTCCCCCACGTTCCTATCCAGACATTGTCATCATGATCCACAACAAGATCACGCTGTCCACTTCCTGCGTTTGGCAGGTCGATATGTTCCCAGTTCTCGCCATCGAAACTCGACACTATCTGTTCCTTGACGACAACCCATATCTTCCCATCGCTCTCACCGCCTATCGCAACGATATTGTTTGACGCGGGACCTGGAATGACAACATTGTTCCATTCTCCGCCACCAGAATCTTCAACAAATAATCCATCAGCTTCAGTGCCGACAACAATGTTACTTGCGTTGATGGTTACCTGCAATGTCACATCGCCAAGCCCGGAAATGTCGAGCGGATCGAACAACGATCCATCATAGACAAACAAACTGTCTGTCGTTGTAATAAGAACATCATTGCCATCAAGATGAAATCTGGACACCCGATGACCGTCGAGTCCCGCAAGCTCCCATATAAACGATGAACCATTCTGCACTACACGAAAGAGTCCTGATGATGTGCCGACAAGTGGATCACCCTGCCAAAGCAGTACTCTCCTGACATCACTCTGCGGATAACCTGAGGAATTCGCAGCGATAGCAGAAGTCCAGTTGTTAAAATCCTGCAGGAACTGGTCATCAGCATCAGCAAATGCGA
>JAJRZO010000308.1 GCA_024275215.1 Candidatus Zixiibacteriota bacterium
AGATCGATTACAGGAATTCCTTTGGTGAGAAACGGCACATGGTCATCGTAAAGAGTATATTTGATTTGATCCCTGAAAGAAGTTACTCCAAGCTCTGCCGCAGTTTTCCAGACAAGGTCGTTAATCGGCCGTGCATAAGATTGCGAGTACTGTTCCCTGTATATGGCCAGATCAGAGTCGCCGATCATATCAAGGAGAATTCCAAATGCGTATTTATTGCGCGAGATACTTTCCGAGTACCGCTTGGATCCGATACAGAAATAATCGTTGTTTCCCGCCTGACCGTAGTCTTCGCAGTCGAATAGAACGATGTCAACTCCATACGGAGAATCGATTTTCGAGATAAGATTTGCAAGTTCCATCAGTACCGCGCAACCGGAAGCGCCATCATTTGCGCCCAGAATGGGAGTATTCCTGTTTGATGGATCAGGGTCACGATCGGCGACAGGCCGTGTATCCCAGTGTGCGCAAAGGAGGATGCGCGGCATGTGTCCCGGGTTGAATTCCGCAATCACGTTTGCAAGGTCAGGAAAAGTTGTATCTTTTATTGTATCCGTAAACTCAAATCTTTGTAACCAGACAGAGTCGGCGCGTTCTGAGAAGAAATCCCGGAAATAATCGAGTGCCTTGCGTGCTCCTTCGGAACCGGGATTTCGCGGACCGATGTCGCATTGCTCAACAAGATATTGATATGCTCTGTCACCATTGAATTTGGGTTTATCTGATTCGCAGCTCAATAACAAGATTGAAAGAAATGCTGAAAGTGCCAGCATTGTACATAGTGACGAGTAGTGAATGGTAGTTTTGCGATTCATCAGAATCTTATTTCGACCCAGATTCCCACTTGACGAATGTGGGATTTTCGTCTGGATCGCTTGTCCTCAGTGTCAGACCAGCGCATCTGTAACCCGCCGTTGATGTTCGACGAGAAACTGTAGGACACTCTGGGATTGAATGTCAGGTCTGAGCGTTCATTCCCGGGTAAAACATTGCCTGCGCCATCAACATTCTCTGACTTTGTAAGCTTCTTTGAGATGTCCATAGTCAGATTCAGTGTGGATTGGAACTTTATACGGCCGAGCAGTGGGATTTTGAACCCGGTCGGTGATCTGAAGCTGTACCTGTTTGTCAGAGTGAATCCCCGGCTGATGTTCCTCTGTTCACGCGATACGCCCGAATTGATAGTGCTGCTGGTCGATTTACTAAACTCGATCCTCCCTGATGTCTGCACTGATTTCAACCATGTTACACTGAAACCTAATAGCGGACCGAAGTTGTGACTGATTTTTTCTTTTTCAACTTCTCCGTTATCTTTATTTATTGTCTGATCG
The DNA here is from genome assembly GCA_024275215.1 of Candidatus Zixiibacteriota bacterium. Taxonomy (GTDB): domain Bacteria; phylum Zixibacteria; class MSB-5A5; order JAABVY01; family JAHJOQ01; genus JAJRZO01. Next base: position 1,332 of record JAJRZO010000308.1, read on the forward strand.
ATCTTCTTACTATAGGAGCTGTTTACGGAGAACGATTTGAAAAGCCATCCCAGAATTCTGTATCTTTCGAGACGTCCGATATTAACGCCAAGATCGGGGAAAGTGATCGATTTTGAAATGGTTCGCTGTGTGGCGGAGGATGAAACTCTCTTGCCATATCCTGAAGATATTTTTGTGCCGAGGATAAACTTGATTCCGCTCTTTGCGCTGTAAGTCTCAGCCCTGCTGTCACTGAATCTTCTGGCTCTGCCGGCAGCCTGTTTCGACTCTACCCCGGGATCTTTGGTCAACCCGAACTGGAATTTCGTCGAAGGACGACCCACCAGACCTGAGCTTGAAAAGCGATTATCCTGACTGTATTGGAGGGATATAGGATCGATCCTGTTAGTTAGCAGCCTTAATCCCCACAGGAACGGTTTGAGCAGGATGAATTCGCCTTTGCCTTTTCGTCCAAGAAGCTTCTGAGAATCGAACCTTCCACTGACAGAATAGTTTGAACTTATCGATGCCTGTCTGGTTCCGTCTTTGTATCGCTTGGGATCAGAGTTTTCATCGTAGTTTGCTTTATAGTTGAATCCAGTTGTGAGAAACTTGAAAATCTTCGGATCGTATTTGGCTGTGAATGACTGTCGCCTGCTCAACTCTGTCCCGAGTTTGAATGTTTTCGGATTAAATGAGAATTTCAACTCTTCCGGATTGTTCAGGTCTCGCTTGGTTTGTAAATTAAATGTCAGCGGAAGTGAACCAAAGAGATTGTAATTCACCTGAAATGATCCGGCGAACTGGCGGTTATATGTTGAGAAACGTTTTCCATCGCTGTTGATGCTTTCAGAC
>JAJRZO010000309.1 GCA_024275215.1 Candidatus Zixiibacteriota bacterium
GGGCGCATCATTCGATGACGCCAATGATCTTTCGATCGTACTCCAGGCAGGTGCGCTTCCCGCGCCGGTCAAGATTGTCGAAAACAATGTCGTCGGACCATCACTCGGCGCCGATTCGATCAACAAGGGATTTACGGCATCCCTTGTCGGTCTTCTAATCGTAATGCTGATTATGGCGGTATATTACAGGCTTTCAGGGATCATTGCCGATTTCGCTTTGTTGTTCAACCTGTTTGTTCTGCTTTCGATTATGTCACTGCTCAAAGCTACTCTCACAGTACCGGGTATCGCAGGAATCATACTGCTGGTAGGTATCTCGGTCGATGCCGCTGTGCTGATATTCGAGCGAATACGTGAAGAATTGAATACCGGCAAATCGATACGTGCGTCTATTGATGCCGGTTATTCACGGGCAGCGGTGGCTATTATCGATTCGAATATTACAACACTGATTGTAGCATCAATACTGTATGCTCTCGGAACAGGACCTGTGAAAGGTTTTGCCGTGACGCTGTCGATAGGAATACTCGTATCACTCTTCTCATCTCTGGTCGTTACGAGGACCATTTTCGAGTTCAGGAAGAGCTACAGCAAGCTGAGTATATAAAGGAGCCTGAGAGATGTTCAGGATAGTCAAGAAAACGAAAATAGACTTCATTAAACACAGGAAGAAAGCATACGCCATATCCGGTATACTTATTCTCCTGGGGATTATTTGTCTCTTCGCAGTGTTTTTCGGCTATGCGAATCTTGGAATCGACTTCGCTGGCGGTACGATGCTGCAGGGATGGTTTGAGTCGCCAGTCGACATAGGTGAGCTTCGCTCAACGCTGTCTGATGCCGGTTTTTCCGGCGCATATTTAACGGAATTGAGCGGGCGAGAGCATGGGAACACATTTCTCATTCGTGTCAAAATCGGTTCCGAAGGTGGAGAGACTGTTTCAGAGCGGATCGTAAGAGCCATCGAGGAGAAATTCCCGGGCGATAAGTTCACACTCGATTCGGTTCACGAAGTAGGACCATCAATTGGACGAGAACTCGAACGCAAAGCGATCTGGATGATCGGTCTGGCAATTTGCGGGATTCTGCTGTATATCTGGATCAGGTTCGATCTCAGATTCGGAGTTGCCGCGACGATTGCGACATTCCACGATGTGCTTGCGGTACTGTGAATATTCTGTATCCTCCACAAGGCGATCACGCTGCTTGTAGTTGTAGCACTCCTGACTCTTGCCGGATACTCTTTGTCAGATTCGGTTGTTGTGTTCGACAGGATCAGGGAAAATCTCAGAACATTCCGCCGCAAAGGAGATTTCATTGCAACGATCAACACCTCTATCAACGAAGTACTTGGACGAACTCTTATGACTTCACTGACAACATTGTCAGTTGTCATAGTTCTCTTTCTCGCTGGTGGTGAAACTCTCCGGGATTTTGCATTTGCATTGATGGTAGGTATTGTTGTCGGAACATACTCATCGGTGTTTGTAGCATCTCCGATCGTTGTCGAATGGGAGAACAAGTCGCCGAAACGATTCAAATAGGTTTCGTTCTATGTTGAATATAGAAAGCCCCTCGAATGAGGGGCTTTTTGTTTGCGAATTCATGTTGCCGTTATCACTAAGAATTGCCCGGGCTGACGATGTAGTGATCTCAGAAGAGACTCATGCCTGGTGGGCATGAGCTACTGGACTGTCCTGCGAGGATTTACAGGTGTGTTCTTTTGAAACGCAACCTTCCCAATGGCAATGCCGAGATTATCATCGCAATCACTATAAGCGAGCCGCCGAGGATATGAGGTGCGGCGACTTGTTCGCCGCCGACAGTCCAGGCGAATAATGCCGCAAAGACAGGTTCCAGTGCGAATATCAACGAGACACGTACTGCTGCAACTGTGCGCTGCGCCACCATCTGGATTACAAACGCCGAAAATGTCGGAAACAATGCGAGAAACAATACAGCGCCGATTGTTTCGGTTGTCCCGATCCTGAATGACAAACCGAATACCGCTCCAGCAATCAGGCTTGCAACTCCTACAAACAAAAATTGCTGGAATGCGAGTACATACGGATCAATGCCGCGTCTTGCATACTTATCGACCAGCAATATGTGAATTGCGTATGTCATCGCAGTGAGCAATGTCAGCAGATCGCCACGGTTGGCATGGACGATTCCTCCTGTCAGAAACCACAATCCTGCAAGCGACAACAATACCGCCCCGCCATCTTTGGGCAATGGTTTTCTTTTGAACAGAA
>JAJRZO010000310.1 GCA_024275215.1 Candidatus Zixiibacteriota bacterium
CAGATTGAAGAAATACTCAAAGGGAATGGCGCAGAGAATCGGACTCGCGCAGGCTCTCATGCCTGATCCTGATCTTCTTCTGCTCGATGAGCCGACCGATGGTGTCGATCCGGTTGGCCGAGTAGAAATCAGAGATTTACTAAAGAAACTGCGCTCCGAGGGCAAGACTATCATGCTCAACAGCCATCTGCTTTCTGAAGTCGAGTCGATTGCGGACAGCGCGGCGATTCTTTCCGGCGGGCGACTTATCAGGATGTGTTCGATCGATGAATTGACCCGCCGCCAATGTCGATTCGAGATCGAGGCTGATATGAACGGATGTGATTTTGGCTTCGCGAACGAGTCTGTCATGATCATAGAACAGACCGACAGGAAGCTCGTTGTGGAGCTCAAATCCGAAAATGACATCAACGAAGTCATAGATCAACTCAGGGGAAAGGGAGTGTCCATCAGAGCAATCATACCATCGAAGCTATCGCTCGAAGAATCATTCATCGAAGCGATCGGGGATGACACAGGAGGTGTGTCGTGAGAGGACTGGTGCGCGATGTTCTCGATGATATGATTCACCGAAGAATCCTGTATGTATTCGGGGCAATCACATTGTTTGCAGTTCTTATTACGATAGGCACAAGTTTTATGGAATGCCGATTCGATATCAATACGGTCGGGATGTCTGATTTGAGCGCCACGCTCAGGAATCCGATTCTCACAGGTTGCGATATGTATATGTCTGTGCTTGTGTTCCTTGTTGTGATGGCGACCGCAGGATCGATTCCGAGTATGTTTGTCAAGGGGAGAGCCGACTATTATCTTTCCAAGCCGATTTCGCGTACACGTTTGCTTTTCGCAAGATCATTCGGAATATGGTTGATCTATGGAATAGTAATTACAGCAAGCCTTTTGACTTGCTATTTCGCGGCTTGTATATCGTTTGGGTTTTTCGATTTCAGGATTATCTATGTTGTCATAATCAATTTGCTGCTGTTTTTCATCTGGTTGAGTGTGACGATTCTTGCAGGTATCGTCACAGGCTCAACAGCACTCAGTGTGATGGCAGCGTTCATAGTCTGGGTTGTTCAGAAATTTCTGTCATGGCATGATGTGATAGGGCGGATTATCGATTCAAAGGTTCTCAAGACTATAATTGATTTGATGTATTATGTCTTCCCCAAGCCGGGGGATGTCTCAGATATGACCGGCCAGATAATCGCAGGCCGCGTCGATAGCTGGATGCCTCTGTACAGTTCGCTGTTATTTGCTATTGCTATGTTCACACTTGCGTTGTACTTGTTTGGGAAGAAAGATTATTAAGTGATGTTTACAAGCGGATATGTATACGCGTCGTTCTTCGCATCACTATTGTTTTCACACCTGCCGACATACTGACCGCAGTTGCTTCCGATCCTGTTTTCCTCGAATTCTCCAATGCTGACCAGAACTTCGTAACCTGCATCACGCAATTTGTCTACAATCTCAATGTGTTCATCGCGCGATTGAATCAGCGATTCGAGTCCGGATTTGCGTGCGCGATCTGTAGGATTGAGCGGAGTTAGTTTGATTATGTACTTCAATGGATCAAAATGACTGAGCAATATGTCAGTGTCAATTGGAGCATTGCGAGCGAGGGCAAAATTGAGAGTGATCTTTCTTTCACCGTCGCGCCGGAATCGTTCGCCGTATTCGGAGATTGCTGCAAAGTCCCACTTGCGGATTGGTATCAGCCAGTCACGAAACGATTCGTCTGTTGTGTGGATTGAAAACTGGAGCTGGAATCGTCTGCTATACAGTTCATTTTTGATTCGAAGCAGTCTGTCGAAAAAACTATCGCATCCGTCAGGAGCTACTGTCGAGATCGATGGCATCAATCCGGGCGCGTTGTATCTGGTTAGCAGCGATTCGAGCACATCGAGAACCGCATCATTCAAAGCCGGTTCGCCCATGCGAGCGAATTGTATCTTGAATTTACCGGCGGGAATCTTTCGTGATGGATAGCGAGTGTCGATGAGATAATCTATTTGCGAAATAATATCATCGAATGAGAGTTTACCGCGAAAATGTCCGCCAGCATCGCACATTCTACAAGCGCCGGGGCAGCCGTACAGCGTCGATACGCAAAGCACCCATTTATCATCACGCAGGATCGGCGGCTGGATCGACTCTGCGAATTCGATACGTTCACCGTTGCTCATCTCGGCTACATAGACGGTTGCGATATCGTCATTGCCGGCTTTCGCGATGACTCTCATTGTCGATCTTCCCTGAGCGTGTTGTATATTTTCATCGCAGCTTTAACTCCGTCGCCCGCCGCGATTGTCGCCTGACGGAATAGTCCGTTTGCGACATCGCCGATCATATACAATTTGCCGTCATCAATCAAGTCATTCATGTGGCTCCTGAGATCATCATCGATGAAAGTAAGGCCGGGCTTTCGTCCGATTGCAATCAGGAGATAATCGGTCTGTAGTTCGAGTGTGTCATTTCGATTATTGTTACAGCATCTCAGCAACATGCCATCAGATGACTCCTCGACC
>JAJRZO010000311.1 GCA_024275215.1 Candidatus Zixiibacteriota bacterium
ACTTCATCCATTCGAGAACCGGTTTCGATCAGCGCGGTACCGATGATCGTCAGCGATCCGCCCTCTTCGATATTTCGCGCAGCACCGAAAAATCTTTTCGGTCTGTGAAGAGCATTCGAGTCGACACCACCTGATAGGATTTTGCCGGAATGCGGTACGACCGCATTGTGTGCGCGAGCGAGTCTCGTGATCGAATCGAGCAGAATGACAACATCCTGTTGATGCTCGACAAGACGCCTCGCTTTCTCGATAACCATATCTGCAACCTGAACATGGCGTTCGGCAGGCTCATCGAATGTCGATGAAACAACTTCGCCCTTGACTGAACGAGCCATCTCAGTAACCTCTTCCGGGCGTTCATCGATCAAAAGCACTATCAGTTTCATCTCAGGATGATTCGTCGCGATCGCATTCGCGATACGCTGAAGGATGATTGTCTTGCCAGCCTTCGGAGGCGAGGTGATCAGTCCGCGCTGCCCTTTACCGATCGGCGTCATAAGATCCATGATTCGCGTTGTATACTCAGACTGTGAGTATTCGAGCTTGATCTTTTCCTGGGGATATAGCGGAGTCAGGTTGTCGAAAAGGATTTTGTGCTTTGCGATTTCGGGATTCTCGAAATTTACTGCCTCGATCTTGAGTAGTGCGAAATACCGTTCGGATTCCTTCGGGGGCCTGACCTGACCGGAGACAGTGTCGCCGGTACGCAGATCGAATCTTTTTATCTGGGATGGCGAGACATAGATGTCATCCGGTCCCGGCAGGTAGTTATAGTCTGCGGAACGAAGAAAGCCGTAGCCTTCATCAAGAATCTGAAGGACGCCTTCGGCAAACAGAAGCCCATCTTTTTCGGTGTTCGCCTCAAGAATCTTGAAGATCAATTCCTGTTTTCGCAGTCCCGACACTCCGGGAATGTCGAGCTCCTCAGCCATTTTGAGGAGGTCCGCGATAGTTTTACTTTTCAGGTCGACAATGTCCATAGTGAATAACCTTTCACATTATTGAATAATACTTCTTATCGAAATTGATTAACGTGCTGTTTCGTGGGTTGAGGGGATATACTAAATGCTACTTCGCCTCCAGTCTTTCGGATGGAGCGTCACCCCACAGTCGTTCGAGACCATAGAATTCCCTCTTATCCTGAAGGAAGATGTGTACGACAATATCAACATAATCCAGAAGTATCCAGCTACCGTAAGAAAACCCTTCGATATGCCACGGCTTCTGATCCCTGTCTGCAAGGCCATCCCTGATACTTTCCGCTATAGCCTTGTTGTGAACATCAGCGGCGCCAGAACATATCACAAAGAAGTCTGTTACCGATGTAAGCCCTCGTAAGTCCAGAATAACTACATCATTTGCTTTCTTGTCAAGGGCAAAAGTTCCTGCAAGGCGGGCCAGTTCGTGTGAATCAGATACCAATAGGCTGGGTCAGCTCCTTCCCGACAAACAAATGTGTCTCATTTGGAACTCTTCTCCGCATTTGCAACCGGCTCAGCATCCCTGCCTACCACTACGGTGATGTCTATACTCATATAATTGTCTTTAAGAGGTTTCAGCACGACATTATCGGGATTCGCGCCGAGTTCAGATGCAAGTGATCTGGCATATTCGACAGCACGTTCATCACGTACTATCAGCATTGTCTCTGTAACATCATAAGACTCGAAATTCTCAATCTCAATAACGTCGAATTCCGCACCCTCGACAGAGCTTGCCCTGATGAAATCTGCAGTTCGTGATGCCGCTTTGGGAATTCCGCATCCGTTGAGCACCTGTACTCTCAGATATGTCCTCTCAGGGGGAAGGCTCGATGACTCTCCAGACATGATCTTCAAAACTGTCGATGAAATAAAAATAAGCACAACCAGCGACAAGATACCAATTATATAGTTCAATCCTCTTCCGGGCGGACGAGTCGACAGCCGGGACAGGTATTGCTTATGAGTAGGAAGTTTTGATTTCTTTTTTCGACGAGGCAAAGTGCTACCAACCCATGTTATTGAATGGATGAGTGCTGAACGGGCGGACATATCTTCCCTGCCCGCCATAGACACCCGGCACAGTTTCGTAACTTATCAACAGACGGAATTTCTCTGACGGCTGATATAGCAAGCTGACGCTCGGAAGTATCGAGCCGTAGTTATTTGTTCCGCGATTGTCTTTCCAGAGAATCTGCGACGGATTGTGGAGCCAAGCGAGAGTCACATCAACACTCAGAGACTTCGATAAACTATATCGCATCGAATTCATATACATGCCGATTGTTTCACCGCGTCCCCCGGATGAAAAGTAGCTGATCGAGTATGAGTGTTTCATCGAGAATCGGCTTGCATCGAGAAGAGAGAATTTACTGTCGTAACTTCCCGCACCGATGTCTGCTGATGACTTTTCATTCGCGTTGCTATTGTCCAGAATGGTCCCGGCATTCAGCGTCATAGTCACAGCCATGACGGACATAATTATTATCAAGAAGCTCTTCATACCGTACCTCCGGAGATTTGCGAAGTAAAATGAATCGTATCGTCCATGCCGTGTCAACATAAAACCCGTTATCCCAAAAAGGATTCTGCCTCTGCCTGTTGATCGGGAGAGTTCACACCGACTGTCTCACGATAGTCCTCAACACAATAAGCTGCTGTCGGAAGTCCCTGTCGCATGAATATATCCACGACTTCCGTAAGATAATACTCTCCCTGACTGTTGTCATTGCCGACACTGCGCAACGCCTCAAACAACGGTTTCGTCTGAAATATAAACGTTCCAGTGTTGATTTCGTCAATTCTCAATTCATCGTCATTGGCGTCTTTATGTTCTACGATCCTCTGAACCATCGAGTTCCCATCCCGAATGATCCGTCCATAACCCGCAGGATCCGGAAGTCTGGCAGTCAACACCGTCGCGACTGCGCCGGTCTCTCTGTGAACATCGATCATCTTTACAACAGTTGAGCTTCGCAACAACGGGACATCACCCGCAAGGACTATTATATCGCCATCGAAATCTGCAAGCTCTTGCTCAGCCATTTGTACCGCATGTCCGGTTCCAAGCTGCTTTTCCTGAAGGGCGAATGTTACACCGGGGCGGGCAATAGCACTCTCCACAAGCTTCGCCTGAAACCCTACGACAACAACTGTTTTCACCACTGACAGCTCAGATAGCATGTCGAGCACATGTGCAACCAGCGGTTTGCCGGAAAGCTCATGCAAGACCTTGGGCAGGTCAGATTTCATCCGCTTGCCTTTTCCCGCAGCGAGAACAATGGCAGCAAGTTTTCCTGGATTATCAGTCATTTATGATCTTGTTTTTGTTATCGACATGTACGATCCGAGGCTTGAAGCTTTTTGCTTCATCATGCGGCATTATTGCATACGCTATAATGATGATTTTGTCGCCAACAGCTCCGAGCCTCGCGGCAGCCCCATTCAGGCATATGACACCTGAATCGCGTTTACCGCGAATCACATAGGTTTCTATCCTGCTGCCGGTGCTGACATTAAGTACCTGAACTTTCTCATATTCGAGAAGGCCGGAAGCTTCTATCAGAGCATCATCAATCGTGATCGAGCCTTCGTATTCGAGATTCGCCTCAGTCACTGTAGCGCGATGGATTTTCGCGCGGCACATATGTAAGTAATTCGATTTGTTCATGTTCTCAGTCTTTCGATTTACCCGGTGCTGCCGCAATATTGTCAATCAATCGAACACCGTCAAGCCTCACAGCCAGAGAAATCAATACCTTGCCGTCAATTCTGTCAAGTTTTTCCAGAGTAAGAGCATCATTGATCGAGACATACTCTGTTATTGTACCTTTCGTCTCCTCAATCGGTTTTCTGACCGCCTTGATGATTTTGCCGACATCAGTTTCACCTGACCTGATGAGATCACGCCCACTCCTTAGCCCACGATAGATACATGATGCGCGGTCGAGTTGTTCCGCATTGAAATAGCGATTTCTCGACGATATCGCTAATCCTGATTTTTCCCGCACAGTCGGAGCAATGGATATTTTCACGGGCATATTCAAATCCTGCACCATCCGCTTGATTATAACTGCCTGCTGGGCATCCTTTTGCCCGAAAACAGCTATATCCGGTGTGATAGCATTAAACAGTTTTGCTACAATCGTAGCCACACCTCTGAAATGGCCGGGCCTGAATTTCCCCTCAAGTTTTCGTGTGATTTCTTCGAACTCGATCCATGTTTGAAAACCGTCCGGGTACATCTCATCATTGCCCGGTGTAAACAGATATTCGACATCGAGATTCCTGAGCAATTTCTTGTCGGCTCTCAGTGTACGAGGATAATTCGCCAGATCCTCCGATGGACCAAATTGAGCCGGGTTGACAAAAATCGAAACTACGACAATATCGGACAGTTTGCGCGCCTTGCGAACAAGCGATGAATGCCCCTCATGAAGCGCACCCATTGTCGGCACGAAGCCGATCCGGTGTCCTTTGCGCCTCTCAGTCTGCATTGCTTTTTGCATCGATTTGACTGTCTTGATTGTTTTCATCGAATCGTAATGTTGTAGTTGGTTTTCCGAGTGAGTCGAACCGCCCCGCCTGTTGTATTGCTATGTGTTAAGGTCAGTATGTTTCGTCTTTCGATGGGTAGTCACCGGATACAACATCCGAGACAAATTTCTCGCCAACCTCTCTTATCTTTCCGGCAAGGTCAAAATATTTGCGGACGAACTTTGCGTCAAAAGATTCGTCGAGACCCATGATGTCGCTTATCACCATGATCTGGCCATCGACATTCTTACCTGCGCCAATACCTATGGTGGGGATCGTCAGGAGTTTTGTGATTTCCCCCGCAATATCAGGTTTCATCGCTTCGAGAACAATGGCAAACGCTCCTGAATTTTGCAGGGACTGAGCAGAATCCAACAGGTAATCCCGTGACACACTGTTGCGACCCTGCACACGGTACCCCCCAAATCTGTGTATCGACTGCGGAGTCAACCCGATATGTCCCATGACAGGTATGCCGACTTCCACAAGCCGTTTGACTGTCGCCGCCATCTCAATGCCGCCTTCGAGCTTCACTCCCTGTGCTCCTGCTTCTTTCAAGTACCTGCCTGCATTGGTAACAGCAGTGGATATCGACTGCTGATATGTCAGGAATGGCATATCTCCGATTACTACTGCTCTCCGGGCAGCTCTTGCCACTGCTTCAGTATGATAAAGACTCTGTTCGAGAGTCAGGGACAGCGTATCAGGTTTTCCATAAAAGACCATATTCAGGCTGTCACCGACAAGCAGTCCATCAACGCCGGAAGCATCAAGATATTTGGCAGTGAAATAATCATAAGCGGTCAGCCAGACTTGTTTTTTCCCATCCCGCTTCTTTCTGCCGATGTCTCTTATGGAACATTTTTCAGTTCGTATCGCCATAGCTACAGAAACGCCCTTCCCGGTGGGACATAGTAGTGAGTCCCCTTGATCGGTTTCTTGATCTGAGCCAGTAAATCCTCAAAATCATCTTTGTTTTCGACAAAATCGATCTCATCAGTTTTTACAACAAGTAGAGGTCCTTTGTCATAATTAAAGAAATAGTAGTTGTATTCTTCGTTCAACTCATCAAGATACCCCACATCGATATTTTTTTCGTAGGGTATACTTCTTTTCCGAATGCGTGCGAGAAGATTCTCAGTCGATGCCTGCAAATAAATCACCAGATCGGGCTTCGGCAGGGCGCGAGAAATCAACTCAGCGATTTTGTCGTACAAATACATCTCGTTTTCATCGAGATTGATCTGTGCAAAAAGCCTGTCTTTGTCAAATGTGTAGTCTGTCACGATTCTCTGCATGAATAAATCATGCGATACGAGTTTCATCTGTTGCTGATAGCGCGACACAAGAAAAAAGAGCTGAGTCTGCAGAGCATATTTCGAACGATTCTTGTAGAAGTCGGCAAGGAATGGATTTTCATCCGACTTCTCCAGGACAAGGTGTGCAGACAGGCTTTCCGCCAGAATACGGGCAAAACTGGTTTTCCCGACGCCGATCGGGCCGTCAACAGCCAAATACCGATAATCCACGATCAGATAACCTCGCCGAGTTCGATCTTTTCCTCGAGTTTCAATACTCTTTTCGCGCCGGCAACTTTGTCAAGAGCCTCCCGAATTGATATTCCGGCAGTTTCGACTCGCAAATCCGGAGCAATATCGTAAAGAGGACGAAGGGTGAATTCCCTGTCGAGGAATAAGGGATGGGGGATTTGAAGCCTGTATTCATTCACAAGCATGTCGCCATATAGCAGAATATCTATATCGATAATACGTGGCCCCTTGTGAACACTTTCCGCTCTGCCCATCTCACGTTCAATTCTCATACATGCTTCCAGGAGATGCATCGGAGAGAGATTCGTAACGATTTCCACGACCATGTTGTAGAAATCCTCCTGGGCGACATAACCAATCGGTTCAGTCTGATAGACCGGCGAAATCTTATCAATTCTGATCTGTTCGGTGCTGGACAGCTTATCGACTGCTTCGCGAAGGTAGGCCATCCTGTCGCCGATATTTGAGCCGAGACCAAGATAGGCTTTTGTCTCTTTCATGCTCGACAATAAATGTACTTCGCCGCGAAAGTCAAGGACGTCGTATCTCGACCTCGATATGATCGAGATTCCCCGGTATCGGAGGAATCTTCTTTCTCACTCTGATTACGACGCTATCAACGCGGAATCTTGACAGGATAGCTTCGGCGAGTCTCTCCGATATGGTTTCGAGAAGCGAGAAATGTTCTCTGGAGAGAATTTCCTCTACTGCCTGGTAAACCTGTGTGTAGTTGACCGTGTCAGTAAGGCGGTCGCTGTCGGCGGCAGCCCTCACATCGACATGCAGTTCCACATCTACCTCGAAACGCCTTCCGGTCTCTTTCTCGGCTGGCGAAACACCGTGGTAGCCATAAAACATCATGTTGTGAAGACGGATTATATCACTCATCGTGTTGGTCCCGCTTTTCCCTGTACCGCTTCTGATAGAATTTCGAGTGATCCATGATTCGATTTGTGGCTTCGTTGATTTTAGAGGGTTCCGCCGCCAGCGAAATCCGCATGTATCCCTCGCCATTTTCGCCACACGCAGTGCCCGGCAGCGTCATCACACCTGTTCGCTTCAGGAGCATCCTGCAAAAATTGAGAGATAATCTCCTTCGAGGGAGGCGGATCCATGCAAACGGTGTAGCATGAGCCGCTTGAATTCCCCAACTGCGCGGCCGGATCGCAGCTTCAAAACGACTCCTGTTGTCGGCGAGGAAATCAGATACCGAGTCTGTGATTTCGTCACAATGATCCATAAGCAAATCGGCAACTTGCAGATCATAGCCTGAGGGGCGGCTGTTGAATGATTCGAGCATTTTACGCAAAGGAGAAATGAACTCTTTGCATCCGACCGCGAAACCGAGTTTCAGCATCGGGAGATTGAAAATGAACGAAAATGTAAAGAACTCAATCGCGGCAAAACGCGCTCCGGGCAACGCAACAAGCGACGGGTGCGTGTGCCGTTGCCATGTGTGGGTATTGTAAACAGCATCTGAGATTATCAGAATATTGTTTTTCTTGGCGAATCGAATCAACCTGCCATAAAATACTTCGTCCGCCACAGCAGATGTCGGGTTGTGGGGATAATTGATCAGGAGTACTTTGCTCAATTCTCCCCCTGCTCCACCGATCATATCAAGATTGGGAAGAAAATCAGTCCTCGGTGACAACTCGTATGTCCTGATCTCTGCGCCTGCCGACTGCGCCGATGATTTGTAGAGCGAATACGACGGGTCAGGGAGAAATACTCTGTCACCTTTGTTGACAAACGCCTGAAACACATAATAAACGCCGGGAGTATTCCCGGTCGTCAGCAGGATTTCCTTGTCTGGATTGAGATTGACATCGAATCTCGATTGCATCCATGCCGCGATCTTTTCCCTGAGCCTGCTCCCGATAGATTTTGCTGTTGCACTGTCGATTGGTTTGAATGAATCGATACCTCTGGTGAGCTTTGTGACTATCCCCGGCACAGGTGGAGCAATCTTTCCAAGATCAATTACTTCGATACCTCTCTGGGAAAGTCTCTTCCTGATGCCATTGAATTCCGAACCGATCGGTGCTGGTAATTGACCGACGACATCTGAGGATTCAATTATTATCTTCTTGAAAGGCAATCAACTACTCCGTTTTGTATCAGACACAGTTACCAGTCCCACTCATGTCAATGTCTTGCGAAGTACGAGCGGTGATTCCACGCGGACAATCAAGTCGGCATGTTGTACTTTGTCAAGGAAACTTCTCACATCACAAGGACATGGGCTACAGAAACCTTGATCCGGCATCCATCCTGGCAAACATCGCAGGAGTCGGGGACTCCTGCGCTACTCAGTTGCTGAAGAGTAATGTGTCGCCCCGCCGATGATTATCGAATATGCTTGACAATTGGCTCGTCATTCGTATCATAGCACCCGTAACTGATGATTAGACTTGTAGCTGGACTCGGGAATCCGGGAAAGAAATTCGTTAAGACAAGACATAACCTTGGGTTTATAGTTGTTGACCGACTGGTTGACAAGTACGACTCCGGTTTCAGGAAGAAGAAAGGAGATTTCAAGCAAAGCTCAGTCGCACTCGGCAATGGCAATGTCATACTGATCAAACCGACAACATATATGAATCTTTCGGGATTGGCAGTGAGACAAGCGGCTGACTATCATGGGTTCGAACCATCAGAGATTCTGGTCGTGAGTGATGATATCAATCTTCCACTCGGAAAGATCAGAATCAGGAGCGATGGCTCAGATGGCGGGCACAAAGGCTTGAGATCGATTACACAGGAGTTAGGATCAGATAAGTTTTGTCGCATACGCCTCGGAATCGGCCTTCCTGAAGATGCCGATATTCCTGTTGAGGCTTATGTTCTGGAGAAATTCTCCAAAGATGAACAAAAGATTGTTAAGGAAATGATAGAAACTGCGGTCTCCGCTGTCGGAACAATAATTCTTGACGGTATTGAGGCTGCACAGGCAATATATAATTAACCACCCTGCTTTCTCGTCGCGAGAAGGCCGGAAGACCGGAGGGAGGTTTCATGAAGCTCTACGAAACCGGCATTATTCTCAGTTCACAACTCGAAGAATCTCAGCTCACCCAGCAGACTGAACAGATTCAGGCATTGATTACCGACAATGGCGGTAAGATCGTCGATGTCGATCGCTGGGGAATGAGGAAACTGGCTTACGAAATCAAAAAGATGCAGCAGGGATACTATGTTTTCTTTCGCTATGAAGCTGAAGGCACTGTACCGCAGAAGCTGGAGAAAGCATTTCAGGTGAATGAATCCGTGCTGAGATTCTTGACGACAATCCCTGAAAAAGTCGAAGAAAGCCGAAAGCCGAGTGATGAGGCTTCGGAGGCGACATCATATTGATTTCTGTAAACACATGGCACAATGATGCCTGGATGGGAAATAAAATTCAAATACTGGGAGAGTAATAGTTGTGAAAAGAAGATCAATGGGTTTTGATAGCAGAAGAAAACGTCGAGGCCGGTTCGCCGATATCAAGCTCGGAGTAATCGACTACAAAGATGACAAGCTTCTCAGAAAATTCATTACTGAAAACGGCAAGATTATCCCGCGAAGAGTCACCGGAGTGTCAGCCAAGACGCAACGTAAGCTCTGTCGTGCGATTAAGCGTGCTCGAATGATGGCGATCCTGCCGTTTGTCGAGGAGGCATACAGGTAGGGGGGAAAGGATGCCCTCATTGCGAACGAAGCTGAGTTTGGCTGCTGTCAGCATGGTAGTATCGTATAATCTGCTCTGCTGGCTTCCCGCGAGTGCATGGGCGTTCGCTATTGCATCCTCAACCGGACTTGTATTCCTTCTTGCTGCGCGCCCTGTCAGGTATGGTGCCACCCTGATGATCGCATCGCTGATCGTCGGAGTGTTAACAGCGAGGATGCTGCCTTATGGTTACACATACTACTTTGCCGGATTCACAATCATGCTGGTTTCATTACCAAGCGCAATCATGGCTTACTGCATCAGGAATGGGATATCAGTTCACAGGACCCAGGTCTGGGCGCTCGTCCCAATCATTGTTCTGCTGTTCCTGTATGTTATGGACATATTCGGTGCGGCAACCATCTGGAAGGAAGTGATCGACGGAATGAGTGCTAAAACTGTCGAGTTGTACAGCGAGGCAATAAACACCATGCCGGGAACTATCTCCGCCGAGGAAGCAAGTCAGTTGAAAAGTCTTGTTACCGACATGTTCAATTTCCTGTACAGATTTACGCCGGGATTGATGCTGACTCTTGCTGCGGCAATTAATATCGCAGCTTACTTTTTTGCAGGAAAGATGATTCGCATGGAAGGCGAATACTTCAGACCGATTCTGGAATTCGGACTGTGGAAAACAGGTATTACATACATGGCGCTTCTGGCAATCGGGATTATACTCTGGTTGACAAGGATCGAAATCTTAAAGCCGTTTTCTGAAAACCTGCTGTTTCTGCTCGGAATCGTATATATGGTTGCGGGACTGTCGGTCATAGATCATTATTTGAAGAAATACAGGATCCATACCGCTCTCAGGACTGCATTTGTAGTAGCGCTGCTCCTGTCAGGCTGGCTTGGCGGACTGATGGCGGCTTTGCTCGGACTGATCGATTCTCATTTCGATTTCAGACGGGTCAGAGCGCAGCAGATAGGATGAAGTTTCTTTTTGTTATGAATAACAATAATGCGTACATATAGAGAGGTGATTTCAAATGAAAGTGATTTTGAGAGAAGATATGGATAGCCTCGGCAAGTGCGGGGATATCGTAGAAGTAAAGAACGGGTATGGGCGAAACTACCTGTTGCCTCGAAACCTTGCCATTCCGGCGACGAAGGGAAATCTGAAATCTATCGGCGAGGTTACGATTCAGAAAGAACTCCGCGACAAGAAATATCGCAGGGAAGCTGAGAGAATCAAAGATCGTATTGAGAAAATCTCCTGCACTGCTGAAGTAAATGTCGGCGAAGAGGACAAGATGTTCGGGTCGATCACATCATCGATCATCGTGGATCTGCTGAAAAAAGAAGGTGTCGAAGTCGACCGCCGAAAGATCATGCTCGATGAACCGATTAAGAATCTCGGCGTTTATACTGTGCCGGTGAAGATAGCTCCCGATGTTGTCGCTAATCTTAAACTCTGGGTGGTCAAGAAAAGTTGACATCTGACAAAGAAGAAAATGTCGAACTCGTCGAAGTGAGTGTCAGCGGACTCGCACTGGATGTTACAACTAATTCGCCTGTCGTGATGCTCGGTCCCGCTAATTCCGAGAAAGTCCTGCCGATCTGGATCGGTCATTATGAAGCCTGGGCAATTGCTATGGAAATCTCAGGCATGCCATCGAAGAGACCAATGACGCATGATCTTCTCAGGACTGTGATAGAGGGTCTCGATGCAGAGGTCGTCAGGGTCGAGATATTCGATCTCAGAGATCAGACATTCTACGCACGTGTAATTCTGCGGAACAATGGCAATATTCTCGACATCGATGCGCGACCGTCAGATTCGATAGCCCTTGCACTAAAGGCAAAAGCGCCGATCTTTGCTCATCCCAAACTGTTTGATCTCAGGCAGCCTCCCGCGGACAGCAGCAAACAGACTTCCGATCCTCAGGATCTCAAGGATCGGCTGAAAAAGATCAATCCAGAGGATTTCGGCAAGTACTCTCTCTGATGGATTCTATTGTGCGCAAGGCTTCGACTCAGACAATCATCATCCTGGCGACATTTCTGACACTGATTACAATCAGTGTCCCGGTTTCGTTCTGCCAGAAAATTCCGGCACAGATAAAGCATGCCGAAATGCTGTACGACTCAGGAGAGTACGGCAAAGCGGCAGATATTTTTGCCGAAATTGCATCTCTCAATCCAAATTACACACGACTCTCCGCATTGCATCTGAAGGAGGCAAAGGCGAGATACTATGCGAAAGAATTTGCAAGATCAGAGGATATCCTCCAGCGATTGATTTCAAAATCCGAGAATCCCGAACTTGTTTCCACAGCTTACTATTTTTTGGCGCGGATCAACTATGACAGGTCTGATTACGAAAAAGCCGCTACGAACTTTATGTCGGCATATCATTATTCGTCGAATTCCAAATTGAAAGATGTTTGCTCGACGAATATTGTCAATCTGCTGGTTGGATATCTTTCGTATGCCGAACAGAAATCAGCCCTCTCCGAATGTCATAAACTTGATCCGCAGTTGTTTGGTGACATGATTGCCGAGACATCCCGGGAATACATCGAATTCGGCTTGAATGCTCGCGCCGAGAAAGTTCTCAACTTATACTCTGTCTTTGAGCAGGAATATGATCCGCGGATAGAAATGCTGTGGAGCCAGCTACGATCAGTACCAAAGCACTCAATCGACATGGCGTTGCTCTTTCCCCTCTCCGGCGAGCTGGCAACTTATGGCAGGCAGATGAATTCAGCCGTAGAACTGGCTGTGGAAACCAATCCTGACAATGATGTCACTATCAATTTGAAAACATATGATACATTCGGTAATTCGATTGTGGCCGCACAACTTGCTAAACGCGCTACATCAGAAGGTGTATCGGTTATTCTTGGTCCGCTGACATCTCGCGAGGCTGTTGGCACTGAACCATATTCCGATTTCTGGTCGGTTCCAATAGTTCTTCCTGTCGCATCGGACAAAGGTTTGACATCTATTTCGAAAGTAGCGTATCAGCTTTCGCCTACTCCTGAGGTTATGGGAGAAAGACTCGCGGAAGCAGCAATGGAAGAACTCGGACTCGATTCGGTGGCAATTCTCGCCCCTAATGATGACTATGGCAAACAGATGACAGATGGCTTCAAGAGAGTGATGGAAAACAATCACACCAGGATTTTCAGTGAAGTCTATTACCCTCGTGGCGCCACCGATTATCGCAGGTTTATGCTGGACCTTAAGAAAACTGTTCTGCCGAGTGAATTC
>JAJRZO010000312.1 GCA_024275215.1 Candidatus Zixiibacteriota bacterium
GATGGCATATTTGACTGTTGATTAATTCGTGCTTTTTCGGGCAGGAGAGGAATTTGTTACAACTGCCCAATAAATCTGACTGAGACTTCTTGCGCTTTTAGTGAAAATAAATCTTGCCTAAATTGCCCCGAAGTTTATATTGGATAAAAATACTACACTTTAGGGAATTTGAGACCAAATCTGCCGATTATAATTCTATGGAGTCTTGCAACCTATGCTGCTCTCAACAAGGGGAATATAAATGACGGGAAATCAATTCTCACCGAGATACAGCCTTAGCAGGCTGACACATCTTTCCGGTCTCAAAACTATCGGAATCGGCTCGCTGGCAATGGTTGCGATTTTTCTTCTCATGATTCCGATGGCTGCTTATGCCCAGATCAGCGAGGGCGGCATTCCACCGAGTTTCTCGAGAATGGCCACGCAGTCAATTGATCTCAAGAGACTACCCGATGTCGATGTCGCTGCACTCTTGGCTGAGGATGAAATCGAAGAGCAGGAGGGGTTGCCATTCAGGTTCGGTTATCCTCATGATGTTGATTTTGATTTGCACAACTCAGGTACATGGGAGGCTTTGCCTAACGGTGACCGACTCTGGAGACTCAGGATCGATTGTCCGAAGGCATATTCGATCAACTTGATTTTCGACAGGTATCGTTTACCTGAAGGCGCCAAACTATTTATTTACAACGACGACAGGACATCGCTTCTCGGTGCGTTCACAAGCAGGAACAACAAACCACACATGAAATTTGCGACCGCACCTGTTGCAGGTGAAACATGTATACTCGAATATGTCGAACCGGCGAATCCGGAATTCCGCGGCGAGCTCTCTATTTCGAGAGTAGTGCATGCGTACAGGAATCTTTTCGGAAAAGATGCTCAGGGTTTTGGTGGATCGGGATCATGCAATAACAATGTCAATTGTCCCGAATGGTTCGACTGGCAGGATCAAAAGCGTGGGGTTGCGATGATTCTCACGCAGGGTGGATATCGCATCTGCTCCGGCTCGCTAATCAATAACACCAATCAGGATCTGACGCCATATTTCCTGACTGCGAACCATTGTCTCGGCGACGAGGAAACATGGGTGTTCATGTTCAACTACGAAAGCCCGAACTGCAACAATATCGATGGTCCGACAAACCAGACTCTTTCCGGATCGACACTGCTTGCGAATTACTCGACCTCAGATTTCGCGTTGTTGCTTTTGGATGAAACTCCACCAATGGAATACGGCGTATATTTCTCCGGATGGTCGCGCGAGGATGTCCCTACTCCGTGGGCAGTCGGGATCCATCACCCGTCAGGTGACATTAAGAAAATTTCACTGGATAATGACCCGGTGACTTCCGCCGATTATCTCAGTTCATCAGGAACGACACACTGGAGAATCGGAAACTGGGACGATGGCACAACCGAAGGCGGATCATCAGGCTCCCCTCTGTTCGACAATAATCACAGAATAGTCGGTCAGCTTCATGGCGGATACGCATCATGTACGAGTAACACTTCAGACTGGTATGGCAAGTTGGCGCGGTCATGGAACGGCGGCGGATCATCAACGAATCGCCTGCGCGACTGGCTTGATCCCGGCAATACGGGAGTTCTGTATCTCGACGGCACCGACGACAACGACGCGGATCAGGATGGAATTGTAAATGTTGATGACAACTGTCCTACCACATATAACCCGGACCAGCTCGATCAGGATGGCGACGGTGTTGGGGATTCATGCGATAACTGTATTTTAGTCGAGAATCCGGATCAGGGCGACGCAGACGGCGATGGC
>JAJRZO010000313.1 GCA_024275215.1 Candidatus Zixiibacteriota bacterium
CCGTCAACCAGTGATAAGAATGTTCTTGTCGGAACTGAATCATCCGACGATGCCGCAGTCTATTTAATCGACGACAAGACGGCAATTGTACAAACAGTCGATTTTTTCACTCCGATCGTGGATGATCCATACGGTTTCGGTCAGATAGCTGCCGCTAATTCGCTTTCAGATATTTATGCGATGGGTGCAAAGCCTCTGTTTGCGCTGTCAGTCGTCGGTTTTCCATCGAACAGGCTGCCGCAATCTGTGCTTGTCGAAATCCTGCAAGGTGCGCACGATAAGGCTAAAGAAGCCGGTATCAGCATAATAGGCGGACATACAGTCGACGACACCGAGCCGAAGTATGGGCTTGCTGTGACAGGTATCGTCGATCCCTCGCGTATCTGGACTAATCGCGGAGCCGGGACAGGCGACAGAATCATTCTGACAAAACCGATCGGCACAGGGTTGCTTGCTACTGCTGCCAAGCAGGGGACTGTCGGCCCTGAAGTAGCGGATACCCTGCTTGGAATTATGTCGGAACTCAACAAGACAGCGGCTGATGTCCTGTCCCGCTTTGAGATTCATTCATGTACCGATGTTACGGGATTCGGTCTCGCTGGTCATCTGCACGAGATGGCTGCTGCGAGCGGAGTCAACATGACTCTCGAAAGCGAAAGCATACCGTTTATCGATGGTGCGCGAGAGGTTGCGATTCCGGGCGCGATTCCGGGGGGCACTGTATCAAATATGGAATTCGTTGAAGGTAAAGTCGAATGGTCTGACTCGCTGGATCATTCCACAAAAGTGTTGATCTGTGATGCGCAGACCTCAGGCGGTCTGCTTGCTGCGGTAGCACCGACTCAGGTTCAGCAGGCGTTGGAAGCTCTCCACGAAGCAGGTGTTCCCGATGCTGCTATAATCGGGCAGGTTGGTGCGAGCGGCAGTGGTTTAATCACGATCCGGTAACTCATATCCGTTCGGGATGTGAGAATTAGTTTAGGAATATTACGTGAGAACTCATTTGGCAGCAGATGATTAGGATATCGTCATTCCCGCGACTGGGTACCCCACCTTTCAGGTGGGATAGATTTATTTTAGAAACCCACCCAAAGGGTGGGGCACCCACAGATGATTAGAACATCGTCATTCCCGCGAATGGGATTGTTGAAAGACCTGATTATGACACAAAAGTGCAGACAGTAGCTGTGCTGCTGTGTGTCGGCATATTGCATTGCATACAGTTACAACACAGTATCTGCAGGGGCACAGCCCCTGCGAGCACTCAGGGCAGGTTTTGCAACAAGCTTCTTCGCGGGAATGACATTTCTATCTCTGAGTGCATGGTCTTACTGCTTTTCATGTCTTTTGAGACAACCTCTCTGGTGACATTTGCCTGTCTGACTATTTGCTTTTGATCAGCGACGTGAACATCTCAATTGGAATCGGGAATATAATCGTCGAATTGCGCTCGCTCGAAATTTCTGTCAGGGTCTGCAGATAGCGCAATTGCAGTGTTCCCGGCTGAGCGTCGATAATATGCGCCGCATCCGAAAGTCTCTGAGAAGCCTGAAACTCGCCGTCCGCGTGAATAACTTTCGCGCGGCGTTCACGCTCGGCCTCCGCTTGTCGAGCGATAGCGCGCATCATCGTCTCAGGCAAATCGACATTCTTGACCTCGACAACCGAGACCTTGATACCCCATGGTTCGGTCTGATCGTCAATAATCTGCTGGAGCTTCTGGTTTATCGATTCACGTTCCGACAACAGATCGTCAAGCTCGACCTCACCTAAAACAGATCGCAGGGTTGTCTGGGCAATTTGCGATGTTGCATATAAGAAGTCCTCGACATTGATGACTGCTTTTTTGGCATCCAGCACCGCAAAATAAATGACCGCGTTAACCTTCACAGTTACGTTGTCTTTCGTGATAACATCCTGCGGTGGCACATCCATGGTGATTGTTCTCAATGATACTTTCACCATCTTGTCAACAATCGGGATCAAAAGAATCAGTCCCGGCCCCTTGACACCGATGACCCTGCCCAGCCTGAAAACTACTCCTCGTTCATACTCTCTGAGAATCCTGACGGCATTCGCAAATATGAACAAGACAAGCACAACAATGGCGACGCCATATGCGGAAATAATACCCATGGTTTAATCCTCCAAATTATGTTTTTCTTTGAACTTTCAGAGTCATGCCATCGACAGAAACAACCACAGCTTTGTCACCTTCTTCGATGGGTTCGTCAGCCACAGCCTTCCAGAGCGCTCCGGCGACATAGATCATACCGCTCGGATCGATTCTCTGCTTTATCACTCCGACCTGTCCAATCAATCCCTCTCCGCCTGTGGCAACTTGCTCTTTCCTTGCTTTGAGAACATACCTGAGCGCGAAAAGAAAAAACGCGGCAGTGAAACCCACAACTACGGCGATCACTCCTTTTGACACCTCAAGATATGGTCCGGGTGAATCGATCAGAAATATTCCGCCCAATGCAAGCGAAACGATGCCTCCGATAGAAAGAACGCCATACGATGTTATCTTGATCTCGAGAAGAAACAGGATTATGGCAAAAATGATAAGAGCGATTCCTGAGTAGTTGATCGGCAGAGTCTGGAACGCAAAAAATGCAAGAATAATACAAATTCCGCCGACAACTCCCGGCACTATTGCCCCGGGATGATACAGTTCCATCACAAGACCAAGCGAACCGAGCGTGAAAAGAATAAATGCAATATTCGGATTAGAGATGATCTCGAGAATTTTCTCAGAGAAAGTTTTTTCGATAACAATAGTCGTTGCTCCGGCAGTCCTGAGAGTATCAACTCTCTTCTGAAGTGTAACTTCATAACCATCAACGGCGGCAAGAAGCTCAGTCATATCATCCGCAATGAATTCTATCACATTGGAGTCGAGCGCCTGCGATGCTGTGATAGATTCGCCATCACGTATGGCGCGCTCGACCCAGTTCTGATTTCTTCCGCGCTTCTCAGCTATCGATCTGAGATTTGCTACAGCATCATTGGTAACTTTTTTCGCGAGGGTAGAATCCATCTTACCCTCCATCTGAATTGGAGTAGCTGCGCCGATATTTGTGCCGCTCGCCATCGCCGCGATGTGCGCCGAGTATGTAATAAACACTCCTGCCGATCCTGCACGCGCCCCCGATGGCCAGACATAGACAATAACAGGTACTCTGGCGTTGAGAATCGCGGTCGTGATCTTCCATGTTGAATTTGTCAGCCCACCCGGTGTATTCAGGCGAATTACGAGTGCGGCAGAACCATTACCCTCAGCTTCTTCTATCGATCGCTCGATCAGCTTGACAGCAATCGGGCCGATTGCGCCATCGATATCGAGAACAGTTACATGCCGATCAGGCAATTGTGATTGAGCCCCGGTCGTACACATTGTAAGAAACAAAACTATTATCGAAAGGAAAGTCGTCCTCATTTCAAACCCTCCATTTGAGAGGATGACAGAGATACACAAAAAAGGTTATCCTATTGATGTACACCTGTCAAGCAAAAGAATTCAATGGAATAGCACGCGCAGTGGATCTTTTGCGTCAAACCAGTCAGGAATATCTGACGATTCAAACGAGGTTGGGGCAGACGAAGAGAGGCTGTCTCAAAAGTACAATTTTACTCATGCAGGAAGACGACATTGTCATTCCCGCGAAGAGGCGTGTTGAAAAAGTTAAGTTGCTTCGTAAAGTGCACACAGTAGCTGTGCTGCCGTGTATTGAGTATATTGCATTGCAGATAGTTACAACAGAGAATCCGCAGGGGCACAGCCCCTGCGAGCACTTGAGGTGGGTTTTTCAACAAGCCCGAAGGCGGGAATCCATTGAATGTGTTGAAGCAGGATGGACTCCCGCGTTCGCGGGAGTGACAGAGTCCTGTGGGCAAAACCCGCAGATTCATCCTGTAGCTCACGTCCCCTTGGGACGTGAGGATCACCTGTCATTGCTTGAGGTATTTGTCAAAGAAATCGACCATCTTGCGATAGTATTTCAGACGATTCGAGAGTTTCCCGATACCGTGCCCCTCGTCAGGGAATATCAAACTGTCCACTTCGGCGCCTCTCGCCTGCATCGCCTCGATAATCTGGCGAGCCTCGCCGACCGGCACTCGCGGATCATTCTCACCATGCACAACCATCAATGCGGCTTTGATCTTGTTTACTTTGTGTATCGGGCTGATCGATGCAAGAAAGATCGAATCCGACAGTGGTCCATATTCGGCTTCGCGCAAAGCTCTTCTGTATGGTCTCGTATTCTCCAGGAATGTTACGAAATTGGCGATTCCGACCTGATCTATACCAGCACGGTACAAGCTCGGATACTCGGTCAACGATGCCATGACGACATAGCCGCCATACGATGCGCCCTTGATGCCGAGCATACTCTCGTCGGTGTAGCCATTCTGGATCAGCCACTTGGCTCCCCATGCGTAATCCTTGATCGAATTCAGGCGAAGTTTGTAATTGTCCAGCGCCATATAATCTCTGCCGTAACCTTCGGATCCTCTCGGATTGGGAGCGAGAATGCCATAACCGTTCAACATCAGATACTGGAAATGGCGGGTAAACGATGGGCGATACTGCCCCTCAGGTCCGCCATGCGCATGAATAATAAACGGAATCTTGCCACCATTGTATCCCGGCGGCAGGAACAGAAACGCCGGAATTTCCAGACCATCGAATGACTTGTAATGAATCAACCGGGGCTCTCTGAACAGTGACGGATCGATCCCCGCATAGGTCGAATGTGTGATTTGTTTCAGTTCCTGAGTCTTCCAGTCCCATGTCCAGAGATCAGGGGCTTTGGTCGGTGAATTGAAAGCGAACAGAAAACTCCCGACCTCAGTCATCCACTCACCACCATACATCCCATCGAGCGGCGGCGTCGGAAGCATTTCTCCGGTCTGAAGGTCCTTGAGATAGATTTTCGTGTAACCATCTTCATTGACTTTCCAGCCAAGATACCGGCCATCATCTGACAGAATGCAGCCTTCATAATCCCATTTCGAATCATTGTCGAGGAATTCAAGTTTCTGTGTGGCAATATCGATTTTAGCAAGTCGGGTGATACCATCATCATTGTAGTTGGTGATCAAGTAAGCTGTACGAGCATCCGGAGTCAGATTAAACGAGTTGAATGTGGCGTTTCCATCGTGAGGAGTAAGCAAGGTCTCTTTCCCAGTTTCGAGATCGTAGATGAAGTAATTGTTGTCAACATTCGAATTGTATGTGTATGTCAGCAGGTACTTACCGTCACGGGAGAGGCCTGCGGAGCCGTTGTAGCCAGGCTTATCCTGAACCAGCGTTTCCCCGCCACTGAGCAAATCAATTTTCCATACCTGAAAGTCCTTGCCGTTTGTCTTGTTCGACCGGAAAAAAATAGTTCTGTTGTCGCGAGTCCAGACCGGATATCCGTACCTGACCTCAGGACTGTTGGTCAGCCGCTTAATTCTTCCAGTCTCGACATCCATCAGGTAAAGCTGGGCATCCTCATTGCCCCCCACTGCGGCGCCTACAATCGCATACTTGAAATCATATGATGGCGAATACCATTCGATACCGTCTTTGAACATGGTCAACTGGTATGGCCAGCCATCATCTGTGAGGCGGAAAATCTGGTTGGCTTCTGTGAATGACGCCGTGAACAAAACCGTCTTGCCGTCAGGCGAGATCGACCCGTCAGACACCCATCCGATTTGCATAAAAGTCTCTATATCGGGAACATAGGTCGAATCACTGCCAAACAGATCCATCCCACACAGGTTTGAAGCTGCAATTAACAGCGACAATGAAGCAATTAGCGCCGCTCTCATAAATCCTCCTGCAAGCTTATTGATAAACATTAACACATGTTATTGTACGTGAGGTCTGGTGTCAAGTTGCCAGACACTATTTTTCGGTTGCTTTCCGGCGAGTTTTCGGTATATTTTCGGCTTATTTCGTTCACGATGGAGTGTTAGAAAGACTATGCTCGGATCAATAAGACTTATCTCAGGAAGATCGAACAGCCCGTTGGCTGAAAGGATCGCGCGTTATCTCGGAATCAATCTCACACAGGCTGAGTTCACTGATTTTATGGATGGCGAGTTCCGTGTTCAGATCAAAGAAAACGTCCGTGGCTCGGATGTGTTCGTCATTCAGAGCACAAATCCGCCTGCCGAGAATCTCCTCGAATTGTTAATGCTCATCGAAACTGCCAAGAGAGCGTCCGCCGAGACAGTCACGGCGATTGTTCCATATTACGGCTATGGACGGCAGGACAGGAAAGATCGGCCACGTGTCGGCATAACTGCCAAGCTGATGGCGAATCTTATCTCAGTCGCCGGTGCGGACAGGATTGTGACTCTGGATTTGCATGCACCGCAGTTACAGGGGTTTTTTGACATTCCATCAGATCATCTTTTTGCTAATCCTGTCTTTTTCGAACGAATCGAGACAATACATCTTGATGATCCTGTATTGCTTGCGCCTGATATTGGCTCAGTAAAAATGGTGCGGTCATTCGCGAGAAAACTCCACTGCGGCCTTGCCATTGTCGACAAGAGAAGACCCGACTACAATAAATCCGAAATCCTGAATGTCATCGGTGATGTCAGCAACAAAACTGTAATCATTCGGGATGACATGTGCGATACTGCCGGGACTCTGACAGATGCGGCACAGGCAGTGATGGATCGAGGCGCGAAAAAAGTGGTTGCGTGTTGTACTCATGGCCTGTTCTCAGGAAAAGCTCTCGATAGAATCGACCAGTCACCTATTAACGAATTATGGGTAACCGATAGTCTTGATTTGGGCAAACTGCAGTTATCATCCAAAATTAAGATAATACCGACTGCGCAGCTTTTTGGAGAGGCTATCAGAAGAATATCGAACAAAGAATCGATCTCAATACTTTTTGATTAGAACAAAATAGCAAGGAGAATACGTTGGAAACGAAATCACTGGCTGCTGTGGCACGGACGGACTCCGGCAAAGGTGTCGCGAGGAAGCTTCGGGCTGATGGAATGATCCCGGCAGTTGTTTACGGACCCGAAATTGATCCTAAACCTATTGCCCTGAATGAGCGCGAAGTGCTGAAAATGTTCAGAACGTCAGGCTCCATGAACATGCTCGTCGATCTTTCGATTGAGGGTGCGAATGAAAGTCCGCTTAAAGTAATGATTAAGGATGTGCAGAGAGAGCCTATTGACAGCGCTGTGCTGCATATTGACTTTCAGCAGATTTCCCTGTCGAAGAAAATCAACATCGACATTCCTGTTCGTCTCGTTGGAATACCCGAGGGCGTCAAAACGATGGGCGGAATTCTTGAGTTTATTCAGAGGGAAGTTGCCGTTGCCTGTCTGCCGAATGATATCGAGGATTACATCGAAATCGACGTTACTGAAATGGTTATCGGGGATTCAATTCATGCCCGTGATCTTGATTTACCCAAGTTCGATCTCGTGACAAATCCTGAACAGGTTCTTGTTACGATCGCCGCACCGACAGTCCAGGCTGAGGTCGAGGTTGCAGGCGAAGGTGAGGAAGGTGCCGAAGGCGAAGAGGCTGAAGGCGCTCCCGCTGCTGGCGAAGCTGAGGGTGAAGGTGACGAAAGCAAAGAACCCGAAGTCATAAAAGAGAAGAAAAAAGAATAACGATCTTTCACGATCGTCTGAGTCGAATACATCGTATATCGAAAGCCGGGAGTACAGACTCTCGGCTTTTTTAATTGGGCCGTAGACATGGAGAGGTTGCTACGCTACTCTTGCATTGACAGCGATAGCGGTGTCATTCTGGTGTAAGGGCGTGTTGCAAAACCCAACCAAATCTTTACATCGGCTTTGCCCCCCGAAAGTAGTATAATCATCAGTAGAACAGATCAGAATTCCTTTGATCCTGACAGGAAAAGACAGTTTCTTTCGATGGATCTGTTTGTGAAGGAGAATTCGATGCACAGACCAATAAGATTCATATTTGTAATCCTGCTGCTGCTTTTGAGCATAACCAATTTGGCATCGGCAGTTGAACGCCGTAATCAACCATATAAATACCAGCCCTGGAATGGCGACATCGTTTTTCAGACATCGAAATCCCAGCTTGGCCCGGCGATTGAAGCGGCAACCGGATCGAAGATAACACATTGCGGCGTGACATTTCGTGAAAACGATACGATGTTCGTCTATGAAGCTGTCGGTCCTGTTCGGAAAGTACCATTGAGCGACTGGATTCACTTCGGAGTTAACGACAGGCTTATAGTAAAACGTCTGCGCAATGTCAAAGACACACTGTCTCCAAAAGTCATCGAGAAAATGCTCAAAATATATCGCGAATTCGAGGGCAGGGATTACGACATTAATTTCGAGTGGTCCGATGACAAGATGTATTGCAGTGAATTAGTCTACAAGATGTTCAAGCGGGGGGCTGGCATTGAACTTGGCAGGTTCGAACAGTTCGGTGATTTTCATCTCGACAATCCACTGGTACAGTTCTGGATCAAGCAGTATTTTCCGAAAGGTCCGAATCTAAAGGAAAAAGTCGTGTCGCCTGTGTCGATTTTGAATGATACCTCTCTCGTAACCATCTATTCAAACTATTGACAGACAGGTCAGGCTCACTCGGAGCCTGACAACAGGAATGTCAATCCCCAAGTGGGATTGACCTACTTTGTATTCCGTCAGAATCCCTGCAGGAAAACCTGCAAGAGACCCGACACAAATACTATTTCGCCAGGATCATTTTCCTGATTTCGCTGTACGATGCTGTATTGATGCGATAAAAATAGATGCCGGACGCCAAACCTGATGCTGTCCAGTGTATCTTGTGCATACCAAATCCGAGATATTCATCAATCAGTGTTTCGACTTTTTGCCCGAGGAGGTTGTAGATTGTCAGTTCCACCTGCCCCGACCTGTCAAGATAGAATTCAATATCTGTGGATGGATTAAACGGGTTGGGATAATTCTGATAAAGCGTGAAACCAGTCGGAAGCTGTTCCTCAGCGTCATCCGATTCGGAATCTGATGACACACCTTCGTATTTCGCCTTTGCCAACGCAGCCCTTGTAATCATATCGCTCACAGAGTTAGCACCGATAACTGCGAATGCAACTTCAACCGTATCATCCACAGCAAGCGTAAATGGCCCTGTTGCGATAAGATTGGAATGGTCAGGATTGAGAAGGTATGAAGAACTCGGATTGATTCCACCTGTCAGGATGTCCCACTTCTCCGTCTCAGTGAAACCATCGCCATCCCACATGTAGTCAGCGTTCTTTATTGCCCGGAAAGCCGTTGCACCCATTGTATTGAGCACCGCGACTCCGCGATAGTCAGGATTCTTGATTGAGTCGGCATTGTACATATAGCCGAGATCAGCATCGGCATTGAATCCGACTCGGTCATCGTCCCCTGCATTGAATATGTCCGCCCATGGCCAGTCCCAATCGCTGATAATTCCGACATGAAGATTCCCGATTGTCTGGGTTGTTGTGTTGGTGATCTGGAAAATCAGCAGGATATAATCATCGTTCGTATCATCAGCATAGGCCAGCGAGTGTTGATGTACTTTTACGCCGATTGGATTCTCTGCTCTGGAATCATCCAGGCTGCAGAAACTTTCCTGATCAGCATAAGTGCCGCCATCGACAAAAACGACATTACCGCCTGTAGTAACTTCAAAATCATTGTCGGGAACATTGATCCTGTTGCGTGCCGCATCCGAGACATGCGTCGAATCGGTTGCAATCAAGAGCGCCATCTCGAAAAGGTTATTGCCTCCGGAGCCATCATTCGGCCAGACAAAACCGGGCAGTCCTTTCCAGACTATGCTGCTGTCGGCAAAACCATACTGACCGTAATTGGAAAGTCCGAACGCAACATTGCCGACATCGTGTATGAAAGTGGATCGTGTACTTGGCGGGTTTTCACGAACCGAAAAGACAAGAGGAATCTCGTCGCTGTAACCGCCGGAGCCAGAAACTGCAAGAGTGAATGTCAGTTCTTCGGCCTCTACTGCCGACCCGCTGACCACGATTCGATACGGAGATGCGGTGTTTGCGGCAGTCCCATTTTGCGGCAGATTCCCGAACATCCAGAACGAATCGAGCAGAGTAACATGTTCATCAACTGTCCTGAGTGTCGCAGCTACATCAGTCAAACCGAGACCAGAGTTACTAAGTGTAATCTCAACATCGAAAGTATCACCCGGATCAGGAGATGGTTCAGAAATATCAGCGATGAATATACTCGGTTCATTATTGGGCACGAGCACTTCCAGCGCAGCAGGAATGTATATCATCCCATAGCCGGATTTCATGTCGGGACCGGCGACATCTACATCGATAGCCGTTTCCATGAGAGCTTTCTTGATCGAATCAACAGGCGCATTCGGATTGTATTCTCTAAGCAATGCTACCGCTCCCGCGACATGCGGACACGCCATCGATGTGCCGGTACTGAGACCGTATGAACCATTCACTACCGGAATAGTAGATCTGATATCGACACCCGGCGCAACCACCTGCGGTTTAAGTGAAACTCCATCACAGTCTGATGGCCCCTGTGATGACCGATTATGTACCGGAAAACCCGGAATAGTCGGATAGACCATCCCGACAGCAAACGAATTGTAAGGACTTGTTGCGCGGTTTGCAGGATTACGAATTGTCATCGCACCCTGGTTGCCTTCATTTCCGCATGCGAAGACGACTACAACTCCAAGCGCTTCGAGATTATCGATAGCATTCCAGAACACATCCTCGCACCCCAGTGATTCCTGAGTGTATCCCCATGAGTTGGACACGGCGTCAGGAACATCAGTGATCGTATTTGGATTTCCATCGGGATCAGCCGCCCATTCGAATGCGTCGAGTATGTTTCCACTCGGAACATCGACAACCGCCGCTGCAATCCACTCCGCTTCGGGAGCAACTCCGACTGTGTCGCCGGTGGCGTCATCGCGTCCCACCATTGTCCCCATCGTATGCGTGCCATGCTGCGGACTCGATGAATTCGTAACAACATGCGGGAATGAATCTCCATCAACAGGGGAATACCAGCTTTCCTGCCATGTGTATCCGTTGTTTCCTCTCCATGAGTGTGATAGAGCAGGGTGAGCGCCATCGACGCCGGTGTCGAAACTGCAAAGCAATCGCCCTGCGCCGGTGTATCCAAGCGCCCACATCGAATCCGCACCTATGACCCGGAGAGATGTCTGTACCGTGTCAGACGGTGATGCGCTGCCTGTGGAGAATTCGACCGGCTTGATTAGTTCCACGGAGCTGATCTGATGGATTGCTTCAACATCACTTCGCGATGAGATTTCGCGAAGGGCATCTCCGGTTGCCTGCACACTCACGACATTATCGATCCAGTAGCCTTTGTAATGCCTGACTTTGCCGGATGTCATCATGGCATCGAGATATTCGAGCAGGTTTTTTTGACTTTTACTCGCAACTTGC
This sequence comes from Candidatus Zixiibacteriota bacterium, assembly GCA_024275215.1. Taxonomy (GTDB): domain Bacteria; phylum Zixibacteria; class MSB-5A5; order JAABVY01; family JAHJOQ01; genus JAJRZO01. The sequence goes on from JAJRZO010000313.1 coordinate 11,448, forward strand.
TTCAGATAATGTATCCCAATGGCGTGTCCGGCTTGTCTTGTGTAATTGTCAAGTTGAAGTGACATCGTAAGATTTTTGTGCTGGGATTGATTCTTCATTACAATAATTGCAGAATGGAAACTGCCCGGGGAAGAGTCGATTTTGTTCAGCAATCCTGCATCGATCTGTGCCGAGTTTGCAGTATAACAAAAGAGAAGCGAAGCGAGCAATATGGTTAGAATCCTGATCATGTTCCTCGACAGCATATCAATATGTCTCCCTGTACTCGCGCACAGCATTTGTCATGGTAACCGCCCGGAGCACTGTTATGTCATAAACGATGTTGTACCTATATGTAAATTAAGTGGAAGTCG
>JAJRZO010000314.1 GCA_024275215.1 Candidatus Zixiibacteriota bacterium
AAGAGGTTGAGAAAAAGATCGCCGAACTGAAGGAGAATGATGCCGGCAAGGATGAAATTCGCCAGCAACAACAGTTAATCAACCGGATCGAAGAACTCAAAGAGCAGAATCCGATGCTTGGTCATCGTGGTTGCCGACTGGGAATCACATACCCTGAGATTACTGAAATGCAGGTCAGGGCGATCATGTCTGCTGCGTGTGAACTTTCGAAGCAGGGAAAGAAAGTTTATCCGGAGATCATGATCCCGCTGGTTGGGCATGTCAACGAATTGAAAAACCAGCGCGAAGTCGCTACCCGGATTGCCGAGGAGATTCTTCGTCAGTATAAAACCAAAGTCGACTACAAAATCGGTACGATGATCGAGATTCCTCGTGCAGCCCTCACCGCAGACGAGATCGCCACTGAAGCTGAATTCTTCTCATTCGGCACTAATGATCTTACGCAGATGACAATGGGATTCTCCCGGGATGATGCAGGGAAGTTTCTCAAATACTATGTCAAGAACGGTATACTCCCGCATGATCCATTTGTCAAACTTGATCAGGTTGGTGTAGGTCAGCTCGTGAAGATGGGTCTTGAAAAAGGAAGATCCGCTCGCGAGGACCTGAAGGTCGGCATTTGCGGCGAGCATGGCGGCGACCCGTCATCGGTTGAATTCTGCCACAGGACAGGACTCAACTATGTGTCCTGTTCGCCGTATCGTGTGCCGATTGCGCGGCTTGCCGCAGGGCAGGCTGTAATCAGGGAGGGTGGCAAACCGAAAGCAATAGTCAAAAAGACGACACCAAAGAAGAAAACTGCAGCGAAGAAACCTGTTAAAAAGACCAAAGCTGCCGGCAGGAAGTCTGCGAAGAAGTCGGTCAAGAAGAAAAAATAAGTCGCATATCAGGAATTATTGATTGAAACCGCCGTGATCATAAGATTGCGGCGGTATTCATTGAGCAGTGGTTTTTTTGAAAAGTGGGAATCGATCTTTTTTGGTCACGCTGGCGAAAGGGGATGTTGCAAAACCTGCCCTGAGTGCTCGCAGGGGCTGTGCTCCTGCAGCTACTGTGTTGTAACTGTATGCAATGCAATTTACCGAACAGACAACAGCACACCTACTGTGGCACTTTTGCAGTGGTATGAATTGATGAAGCGTGATACACAGTAAGTTCAGGTTGGATCGAATTAGCTTGACATATATGAAACCGGAAGTATCGTATCGCTGTTCAGGATTGCGTATTGCAGACAATAACCGGAGTTTGGTTTAGATATGCAGAAAAAGAAACCGGAGCAGCTTGATTTTATCTTCAGGCCGAGATCAATCGCAGTAATTGGCGCGACTCCCCGTAAGGGCGCGATCGGTCGTGAAGTTCTGCATAATTTGATCACATACGAGTTTAACGGCAAGATATTTCCGGTTAATCCAAGCCACAGGGTTATTCATTCCATCAAAGCCTATTCAAGTGTCCTCGATGTTCCCGACTCTGTCGATCTGGCTGTGATAGTTGTCCCGCGTGAGAAGGTCGCTGAAGTTGTCGATGAGTGCGGTGAGAAAGGAGTGAAAGGTCTTGTAGTCATAACTGCCGGTTTCCGCGAGGTTGGTCCGAAAGGGGTTGCCTTCGAGAAGCAGCTTGTCGAGAAAGTTGATTACTGGGGTATGCGGATGATCGGACCGAACTGTTTCGGGATCATCAACACGAACCCGGATGTCAGGCTCGATGCTACTTTCTCCAAGATATACCCTCACTATGGCAAGATAGGATTTCTCTCGCAATCGGGTGCGCTCGGGGAGGCGATCCTTGCTCAGGCGACCGAGATGAATCTGGGACTTTCGATGTTCGCCTCGATAGGTAACAAAGCGAATATCACAAGTAATGATCTCCTGGAATACTGGAAAGATGATCCTGAAATCGAATTGATCCTGATGTATCTGGAAAATTTCGGCAATCCGAGAAGGTTTACCGCGATTGCTCGCGAGGTCGCAAAAGTCAAACCGATTGTCGCGGTCAAGTCGGGAACGACGACTGTCGGCGCGGCAGCGGCATCATCGCACACAGGCGCTCTTGCGGGTGCAGAAGTTGCTGTCGATGCACTTTTCGAGCAGACCGGTGTGATGCGGGTTGGTACAATAGAAGAATTGTTCGACACGGCCTCTGCTCTTGCCAGAATGCCTGTGCCGAAGGGTGATCGTGTAAGCATCGTGACAAACGCGGGTGGTCCGGGTGTTCTCGCTACAGACGCACTGGCTAATCTTGGTATGAAGTTACCCGACTATTCTGAAGAGACAAAGAAGGCGATCCGTCCTCACATTCCGCCTGATACTCCGATCAGCAATCCGCTTGATCTTGTCGCCGGTGCGGGACCGAAGCAATTCCGGGCCGCGCTCGAAGCCGCTGTAAGCGATGACAATTTTGATTCGATAATCCCGATATTTGTTCCTCCTATTACGGTTGATCCGATGGATGTCGCGAGTGTGATTGTCGATGTGAAAGATAAGTCTCCAATTCCACTCTATGCTTGTTTTATGGGTGTTTCATGGTATTCCGAGGGCTTTGAACACCTGAAGGAACACGGAGTCCCGGCATATATTTTCCCGGAATCGATTGCCCGCACGCTCGCCAAAATCGATAAATATCGCAAATGGCGTGATAGAGAGGATGGCAAGCTCCCATCATTCGATGTTGATCGTGAGGCTGTAAGAAGCATTATCGATGAATATGTCAGGAGCGGCGAGGAAGTAATCGTTGGTGATAAGGCGCTGAGAATTCTCGAAGCTTATGGTGTTCCTGTTGCGCATTACTGCTATGCTCACTCTGTCGATGAAGCGATGGAAGAAGCCAACCGTGTCGGTTTCCCTGTTGTGATGAAAGTTAACACTCCCAGAATTCTGCACAAAACTGAATTCGGTGCGGTCAAAGTTGATTTGAGAGATTCGGCGGAGATCGCCGCCGAGTGGCAGCAGATGGAGCAGAAAGTACGGTCTGAGATACAATCAGATGAAGATTTCTCTGTCGTGATCCAGCCGATGATCAAAGAAGGGGTCGAAACGGCTATCGGTATGACAACCGACCCGGCATTCGGTCCGCTTATTATGTTCGGTCTTGGTGGCGTCTATGTAGAACTAATGAAAGATGTTTCCTTCAAGGTTAATCCGCTGACTGACACTGATGCCCGCGAGATGATAGAAAGATGCAAAGGCAGGAAGCTCCTGACTGGTTTCAGAGGTTCGGAGCCTGTCGATCTGGATTTGTTGCAGGAGACCATTCTGAGACTGTCGATGCTCGTGACGGATTTCCACGAATTCCTTGAATTTGATGTCAATCCGTTTATCATAGCTCCCCCTGACAAGCAGACAGCTGCTGTCGATGCGCGATTTGTTGTGAAGCTTTCAGCCTGATTAGTTTTCTCACATCTTAAGTGGACGTGAGCAACGGAACTGGCAGATGTCCAGAGGTTGTTCCAAAAGATGTAAAATGCAGGACATCTTGTTTACGAAAGTAAGTATCGTCATTCCAGCGAAGGCGGGAATCTATTGAATACATTATTGCCAGTCAGACTCCCGCCTTCGCGGGAGTGACATAGTAGGGTTCCTGCTTGGGTGTAATAGTACTTTTGGGACAACCTCTGGACATCTGCCGTGCACGTAGCACGAAATACACAACACCGTCATGCCGGACTTGATCAGGCATATATCTTTGTAGCTC
>JAJRZO010000315.1 GCA_024275215.1 Candidatus Zixiibacteriota bacterium
CGGAATCAAAAACAACCGGCTCCGGGCCGCCTGCAAAGATGTAATTTACGATATACACGGCATCGTCGATATCAACGAAGTCACTGACATTGGCGTCACCGCATATATAGCTCGTTACGTTGAACAACATGGAAGCCATACTGCAATAGTCTGACGCCGTGACTTCAACAGTCTCAGTGACGTATTGCAGTGGCGCAATGCCCACCAGTGTGTCATTCTGAAGAGCACACCATGACGGATAGCTCTGGTATGCCAGTGTGTGAACAGAATCATCAGGATCGATAATTGTCGGATAGAATCTAAATTCAGCCCCTCCTCTGATATTCACATCATCCTGTTGCGCGATTATCGGAGCAACATTGCTCTGATCGACATCGACAGTCACCAGCAATGTATCTGCGAGTGTGCCGTCGTTAACTGTAACAGTGAACGATGTGTCAGTGTAATCGCACTCGGCTGTACCGAAGACGGCTGAACCGTCAAACGAACACCATGACGGCAGATTATCCACGGAGATAACAAGATCTGCGCCATCGCAATCGGGATCGGAAGCCGCAACCGTGTAAAGGAACTGGTCTCCCGGTTCAACTGTGACCGTCCCGCCGGATGTTACCTGCGGAGCATTGTTAGAGAACTGTGGATTGCAGCATGCGTCATTCGGATCATCCGGGCATTCATCGCAGACATCCCCAACATCATCGCTGTCAGAATCAGCCTGATCGGGATTGTATGTCGTCGGGCAATTATCGAGTGCGCAGGTGTTCGCCGGATAACCCGGGTCGCCGTAACCATCGCCGTCGGTATCTGTGCAGACATCACAACTGTCGCCGATACCATCACCGTCTGCGTCTGACTGATCGGGATTGTAAATCGTCGGGCAATTATCGAGTTGACAAGTGTTCGCCGGGAATCCCGGATCGCCAAAACCGTCGCCGTCGAGATCGGTGCAGACATCGCAACTGTCGCCTATGCCGTCACCGTCGGCATCCTCCTGATTCGGATTGGCTATTGACGGGCAGTTATCAGTTGGACATGTATTGGCTGGGAATCCCGGATCGCCATAGCCATCGCCGTCTGTGTCAGTGCAAACATCGCAACTGTCGCCGATACCATCGTTATCAGCATCCGATTGATCGGGATTGCTGATCGTCGGACAATTATCGAGTTGGCAGGTATTCGCCGGGAATCCCGGATCGCCATAGCCGTCTCCGTCGAGATCGGTGCAAACATCGCAGCTATCGCCGATGCCGTCACCGTCGGCATCCTCCTGATTCGGATTGAAAGTATCGGGGCAGTTATCGACAGAGCATGTATTCGCAGCGTATCCCGGATTACCGAAGCCATCACCATCGGTGTCGGTGCACTCATCGCAGACATCGCCGATGCCGTCTCCATCAGCATCACGCTGCAATGGATTATAAATTGACGGGCAATTATCAAGCTGGCATGTGTTTGCAGGATAACCCGGATCACCGTAGCCATCGCCGTCAATATCAGTACAAACATCGCAACTGTCTCCGATGCCGTCACTGTCGGCATCCTCCTGTGCGGGATTGTAGACTGATACGCAGTTATCATTCTGATCATATATACCGTCGCCGTCAGAATCGACCATCGCTGAGCATTCGAACGCAGTTACCTGCACATCATCAACGCCAGCCTCGACAACAGAGCCATCCCCCAGATCCGAAGCGTCGAACCTGATCCTGACCTGTGACGATGGCGTCACGAAATCGGATACGATAAAGCTATGCTCGAACCATCCACCGGATGCCTGATCGACCGGACCTACGGTTTCAACTTCAGTCCAACTCGAGCCATTATCAGATGAAACATAGACTTTGAAAACATCACTGTTGGGAGCGGCGCCGACATTGTTGGAATACCAGCGCGCGTAATGAACAAGGCCATCACCGACTGAGCAATCGAATGCAGGCGATGTCAGAATCGTTGTGCCGCCATCTACATCGGAGTTGTCATCCACGTTGTCAGTCAGATAGCAGCTTCCCGACCCATCGTAATCGGTCGGAGGATCGCCGCGGTCACCTCCGCCGACAGGAACGCCGCGATCCCATTGACCATCGGTGGCGTCACCTGAGACACTCCAGCCTTTGTTCGTCTCAAAGTTATCCTCGAAAACGGTCGAACTCGATGTCGTCGGAATCGAGGAATATGTTTCTGTCGGTGCTGTTTCAGGATCGTTCTTTGTTCCTGTTGATGCTTCATCAGCGCTGAAATAGTAGACGATTGTCGATCCGCAATCGATACCCGGCAGTGTAGCAAGATAATGATTGCTCGTCGTTTCTGTCATATCAACATCGACATAGGCACCGGCATCTATAGAGTAGTGAAGTTGGCCTGTGCCTGATACGGGTGTTCCACCGACTGCACCGGAAACGACAACTTCAAATGTCGTATCTCTTCCCGCTTCAACGATAAACGGTATACCGTTGGGATATGAGAATGAGAGCGATGGATTAGGTACAGAGACACCGACCGCTATCCAGGCATTTCTCACCTGCTGAGTCCATGCTCCTGAGGGATCAAGATCATCAGCGGCGGAGATTGTCCCTAACGCTGCATCGTGATAATCGGTCTGGCTTGTCCAGTAGAACGCATTCGCACGGTATGCAACTCTGATCGCATTGCTGACGCCAATGCCGACGACAGTCTGACCATAGGCAGTGCCACCGTCAGACAGCAAGTAAAACCACTTGTTGCCGACACCGCTATTTGTGTGGACGCCGCAATAGTCGTTCAACCATGATGGCGAACAACCGACAACATCAACCCAGTAAGGGTCAGATGTGCCATAGTAATCAGGATCGCTGAATTCATGCGGATTCGCCATATTCCGAAATCCGTTTCCACCAATTTCGCCATTTTCACCCATGTACCAGTCGCCGGGATCATCCGAAGTAAATTCAAACGCTGCGCCCTGCATATCCGAATATGATTCATTGAGCGCACCCGATTCGAGTTCATACACGAGATTCGAGCAGTTCTCGGTTACTGCATGTCCCCACTCGTGTGCAATCACATCAGGACAACCAGCAAGCGAACGCCATCCGGAAGACCAGCTCCATATCACTATTCTGCTGCCATCCCAGTATGCGTTGTTATCACCTTCAGCCGAATAATCGACAACTGTCAGCATGCTCGCGCCTGCATCGTCATAGCCGTTTCGTCCAAGCGAATCGAGCAGCCAGTCGTAAACACCGGCAGCATAGTAATGACCATCCACGGATGATTCCTGATCGGATGCATTCCATGAATTGTCGGAATCTGTCGAAACCGATCCGGGAAGCGATGATGATGCTCTATTAGTCTGGATATAGTTTCCGTCGGGCATCTGACCGTCGTGGCCGTGAGGATTATTATTGAGTTGTCGCGTATAGTCGATCATTCGATAAGTCGAGCCGTTCCAGTCGGTATCGAGATGGTCCCTGAATCTTCCCATCACACCCGTTCCGGTACCGATGTCATTGGCATCCATTATCCGGTTAGCGTTGTAAACGATTTCGCCAGTGTGCGCATCGACCAGATACTCCCATCGCCCCATCGGCGTTTCAGAATATATAAACATCCGCCAGCAAAGATGATTCTCGTATCTCTCCTCACCGTAGCCGTTCCACCTGAAGATCACAAGCTCAGGTTCACTGGGTTCGCCCGTTCCGAAGAAAGTCTCAAGGTCAGTTGTTGCAATATCTACCGCCTGTGTCGAAGATATCGATGGATTGATATCCGGTTTGATACCTGCATTGTAGTGACCATTGATGGTCGTCATCTCTCCGTCTTTGGTGAAGTGAGAGATCATCTCCCCACCGATGACGCGAATACCCTGATAATACTGCTGCAAACGAAGGTGTCTCATTCCGATGTCATCGAGATCGAGCCTCATAGCCTTCAATTCGGTCGCAGGGTCCTGCATGCGGAACGATTCCTTATTCTCAGTCAGGAAACGAATCGTCGCCTCCGCCTCGGAACCGGCAGCTATTTTTTCACTGAGTTTTCCAGTTACAAATGTCGGGACGCCTGTTTTGCTCTCGACATAGGTCTTGAGATTGTACTTCTGCTGAAGGCTGCCTGCAGCGTAAGCCGCTGTAAATGACAACGCAACAAAGAGCGTAAGGATCAATGCAGTCCATGCAATAACAGGTGCGAATTGGTACCTCTTCATGTGGTCTCCCGTATGCTAAAGCTTAATCTGTATCCTCTTATGATAAGTCGGCATTTTCATCTCTGTCGACAGTGACATCAGTAATGCATTCCCCTCTCAACAACCTGAACATGGTGCAGGGCCACCGGAGAAAATATACTGAATCAGGTAAACAGCATCATCGATATCGATTTCTCCTGAACAGTCGGCATCACCAACCCAATATGGGTTCGGCTCAGACCCACCGGAAAATATGTATTGAATCAGGAAGACGACATCGTCGATGTCGACAACTCCAGAACCATCGGCATCACCGCAAACTGAAGATGATGTCATTTCGAAATCTGCCTGCAATGTGTCACGAGCCGCGACAGTTATATCAGGAACTCCAATGCTGTCATAATCTGCTTTAGTCGCTGACAGCCAGTAATTTCCTGCAAGGAGTTCGTCGAAACCGTACTCACCTGATCCATTCGTAGTCGTTGATGATACCGTAGATGATCCCTGCATCAGATCAATTGCGACATCGGATAAAGCATTGTGTAAAACAGCATCAGTTACTATACCGGTGATCGATCCGCGATTGTATGCCAGAGCAAGATCGACAGTCGTTGTCTGAGTCGCAACGACTTCGACTCCAACTTCAATCTTGGTCTCGTAGTAAGCATTCGTTGCTCTGATGTCGTATGTTCCGGGATTAACGCCATCGAATTCGTAGTTTCCTCCTGATGTAACATCAGTGCTCACAACAGTCATACCTGACATAAGGTCAATAGTGATCCCATCAAGCAAGACACCTGTTACTGAGTCTGTCACAGCGCCTGAAACTATTCCTGCGTTGGAATTGACCACTACAACTTTCTCTAACATACTGTAATCACACCAACTCCATTCGCTGTTCTGGCCTCTGACTCGATAATAATATGTGCCTTGCGGCTGCCCTGTAATATCATAAAAGAGCGAAGATACGAAACTTGATAAGGTGTCTATCGTGTTGTAGAACACAGCGGGATATATGTCATCGACATACATGCCCTCTCCGAGAGTGTATGAATCTGTCGTGTATCTGAATCTGATGAAGATGGATTTTCTTTCATAATCAGCAAGGGAAAAGACCTGTCTTGTCCAGCCGGTCGAGGCGCCTGTATAGAGTCCGAGAATATCGAACTTGCGACCATCGGTTGAGACCTCGACATAACCGTAATCCCAGTCCTCCTCGATATCGTACCATGTCCAGAATATCAGCGAATCCCCCGGTTCGACAAAATACGGGTGAACTGATGTCAGGGCATCCGCAACCTCATCCTGATAGCTCGACTTGAAAGATTTACTGCCGGAATGTGAACGAGCGGTGGAAACAGTGAATCCGCCAAGATCCCAGCGATTAGTCGATCCTTCGGCATCTTCAGTCACAACATCAATATCAGTCAGTTCATCGATCTGCCAGAATGTCGGCATTGCATCCGGATTGACCTGTGTCCAGGTTACGGTATAGTTGCCTGATGCACTCGTGTCCGGCGCGCTCATGATCGGCGGAATGACTCTCGGAGTCAGATCGTTGCGAATACTCCCCGCCTGTTGGAGCATATAAAATGCGCCATCGAAATTTTCTCTGACTATCTGTGCGAGATGAACTGTCGGCGGCTGGAACTGTGAACCGATTTCAACAGTGTAGAACAGAAAATCAGCACCGCCAACATAGTGCTCGTATCCATAACCCCAGTCAGTTGCATCACCGGTTGTAGGATAAAGCTGGGCGGACTGCTGGGGAGTATATGTCCCGCTATAATCTTCCTGCGTAATTAGATTAGCGATATTTGTGCCTAAATTAGCAATGTAGGTTCCATTCGGTGCAGTATAGTAACCGTACCCCCATGACCAGAGAACAAGCTCTGAATAAGTGTGATATGTTATTCCCGCCACAAAATCCCGCGACGTGATAAAATCCCGCTCGGCTGATGTCTCGGCTTCCGAGAATGGATTCGGACCGCAATATGTCGATGAACCGGGATCATGTGTAATACTTCCGATAGTTGTTCCCCATTCGCCTTCGGGGTTGCCGTCGGTGGAGCCTCCATAGTTACGATTGAGATCGACTCCGACAGTACCAAATTGAGGGAATGGCCTGCGGTTCTTGCGCCAGTCGATTCCCTGATCGTGCGAATAGACATATCCATCAGGATTCAGACATGGTATGAAGAATATCTCCCGACCGTTGATCTGCGTAGTGACCGCCGGATCAGAACCGTATGCGCTGGTCAGACTGTCCAGAATAAACATGCTTGTGACAAGGCTTGGCCACTCGCGAGCATGCGTCAGCCCTGTGAAAAGCACCTCGGGTTCGTCTTCATCGATTTCGACATTATCGGAAAGCTTCACAACCTGAATCGGTCGACCTTCGTAAGTCCAGCCAAGAGTGTCCATCGTGCAAATGGTTGGATTGCTGGTAACTATGTTGTTTATATCTGTCTGAAATTCCGCCCATGTCGGATATGATTCTGCAGCTTCGCGCATCAATTCATCGACGTTCTTGTCCAGCAATTGTACGTAAAGACCACGGCTGACAAGATCATCAATCTGGGCATCTGTGACCACAGCATCGACCCACTCGCCCGGCTTTTGTCCGGGAATATCGAGACCTTTGGGTAAAAGATTTGCCTCTGTTCTGTTTGTAACCTGAATTCGTACCAGATTCCTTGCGTCACCCGCACCAAACGAATCAGGTGGCAAAAGAAGATTTGACATAAGAAAAAGGAACATTATTGATGTCAACCCAAGCCTGAAAGCAGACGCTGTTTTGGACATAATTCCTCCGAAGTGTATTTTGATAGAAGTTGCAAGCATCAAGTCAAAATCGGTCCTGTGTGTACAGGGCGGTGAGAATGGAATACTAACGCTATCTCAGTATAACATTATAGTATGAATCGTAATATTGTCAAGAATTGATTGTACCGCAATGAATAAGGATTTATGGATCATGATCGACGGGACATGATGACACAATTTGTCAAACTCCGAGCAAGCTTGATCTGCAGCATCCGATTCATTGCGGATTCCACTCTATTCTTATAGTATACAAGAAGTTAATATCTCACGGATATGTTCACTCGTATTTTCGTGCGCCGTCAAGGATTCCTGACGGCGCATTTAGAAGCTCTATTGTGTTGGATCACTATGAGTTAATGAGTCGTGGATATTTTCACTCGTATTCGAAAACCTGGCGGACATCCTCGCGCGTGAAGTAATATGGGATACCTTTACCGCCACCACGCTTTTCAGTGCAGACGAGGAATGAATCCGACTCGAAGATCGCGATCACTTCTTCGAGCGGCGCACCCGGTTCGAGTTCTCGGTACGATTTTCCAACCTCAATCAATAGTTGCGGCTGCCAGCGATAACCAGCATTTACCTTGATTGCACGGATGCGTTTCCTGCGAATCTTCCCCGGATAGAGAGTTTCGAGATAGTTTCGAATTTCTTCGTAACTAACGGTCATTGCCGCTCCATCAATTATCACGCTCCGAGTGAGCGTGA
>JAJRZO010000016.1 GCA_024275215.1 Candidatus Zixiibacteriota bacterium
ACAGATACTGTGTGCACTTTAATACAACTACTGACACCTGCAAGTATGCCTAACGTTAGTGGATCAGTTAATCTTTTTCAATTCATCAATCATATCGGCTGGACCGACAACTCCTCGCAGGATTTTCTTTACCGAGCCATCGGAACCGATCAACAGCGTCGTCGGGAGTGAGAACTGCTTTAGACCGAATCTGCCCTTGAAATCTTTTGTGATTTCCGAATCCGATTTTTCAAGCTGAACTTTGATTGGTACAAACCGTTTCATTGCAGCCGCCACATCTGGGTTCCCGAATGTTATTTTGTCGAGCACTTTGCAGTTGGCACACCATGTCGCCCATGTGTCGATCAACACCGGCTTGCCCTCAGTGCGAGCGTGGGTCAGCCCCGTTTCGAGGTCAGTCTCCCATGGAATCAACTCGCGTTTTTCTCCAACACCAGCCGTTCCCGAAGATGGCAACCATTCCGATGCCGGTGGAAGGATCAGACCACCTGATATTATCGTCCCGAGCAACAGATAGATGCCAATAAGAAATGCGAGAATTCCAAGGAATTTCTTCAAGCGCAAAAACATTCCCGAATCTGATGAAAGTCGATCCAGTCCTCCGCCAAAGACAGCGAATGCAAGCAAAAGCAATCCGGTCAGGACAGCTGTAACTGATGCCGGAATGATTGTGCGCACAAAGTAAATCGCCATCAACAACAGAACAAATCCAAAGAACTTTTTCACCGATTCCATCCATCCGCCCGCCCCCGGCAGGGAGCTAACCGCAGATGAGAACGTCCCTATTATCAGGAACAAAGTTCCCAATCCGAGTGCAAAGACAAACAGCACGAGAAATCCGAGAGCAGGCGATCCACTCGTTGCCACGTACAACAATATACCGGCGACAAACGGTCCCACGCATGGAGAGACAACGAGGGCGGCCACGATTCCCAGAATGATTGATCCGATCACTCCGCCGCCACGTCCTGCAGTGCCAAGCTTCGATTGCAAAGCAGCCGGAACCTGAAGATTGTACAACCCAAACATCGAAAGCGAGAATATAACGAACACGACAGCGATTCCGATAACCACCGGCGGACTTGACAGCCACGCTCCGAATACTCCGCCCACAAGCGATACGATCAACCCCATGATCCCATACATAACAGCCATCGAACCGACATAGAAAAGCGAGAGCACGAATCCCTGCCAGAGACTACGCTCCCTGCCTGCGAAAACGCTCACTGTAATCGGTATCATCGGATATGTACAAGGCGAGAATGACAACAGCAAACCTGTAATAAACGCAATTCCAAGCGCGGCAAGATACCCCCAGAATCCATGTTTGTCGATCAGCCTCTGGAGATCGCTTTCAGGTTCAGCTTCTGCGGCAACAGATTTGTTCGGAGTATTATCGACAGGCGCTGTCACCGCAAAAACCTCAGGATGGATCGCCCTGCCGCCCTCGCCAACTGTCACAAGTAATACCATATCTTCAGTCTCAGGAGCCAGACATGACTTGTCGTTACACGGCTGGTATCTGAAATGGATCGGAAGCTCATACTCACCTTCAGCCACATCGTCGTCAATATCTATCTTGAACCGTACAATCGTGCTATCGCCAAAAACCGACATCCTCTCTTCCATCAGAAGAGCAGCCCCCGGCTGTGGATAGATTATACTGTGCGCTCTAATACCCTTGATCGAATCGATTTTCAGTTCGGCAGGGATCAGCCAGTCCTGATACGGTTTGTCTGAATTGATATGCCATCCGGGTTCCATCGTGATCAACAAAGCTGCGTCATGGGTTGCCCCCGCCTGAAACGATGAAGCCGATGCAAGTGGAGTTAATGTCACTACTTTCGCCGGTTCGTCGCTGAGACCGCCGAAGAGATCATCCTGCGCTAATACAATATCTCCGCTTGTCAGAAACAGCGATGCGGGAATAAGAAATACTATCAAAGCTGTCAATACGATTTTAGAAAACATATTCACAATTCCTAACTTATATGAGCCACATGCAATTATTCATTGTACAAAATCGCGACATAAAGCTGTCGCGCTTAGAAGTCAATATAACAATTTGAAGAGGAAAGTTCCAGCAGATCACATCTTTTTAAGACTCGTCAGAACCTCGGCTATCATAGTCCGCAGGTCCTCAGCAGTAAACTTGTCAAGCATCTTATCAGCGAGTCTGTGCGCCACTTCCTTAACCAGGAGTCTCTCAGCGAGTGACAATCGCTCCGATTCTTTCACCGGTTCAGTCTTCACTGCACTATTCACCTTCTGCTCCTTTCGAATGTCCGTCCCGTGCGGATTCTCTGGAACAGGAATTCGCGCTGACCCCAGTATATCAACCTCAAATGGTTCTTTCTCTGTTGCCTCAGAGTCGGGGTGCCCCCCAGGGACAATGTTGATCTTGTCTGTCGCAGTCTCCGATGAAGATTGTCCCGATACACTTTTCCGGGGAACTTCCGA
>JAJRZO010000316.1 GCA_024275215.1 Candidatus Zixiibacteriota bacterium
ATCGCCGTTGGCCTGATATTTTTTGAGAGGATAGTAGATGAGTTATCCGAGGAATCGAATGCGGCCTAATCCGCAGAGAAGATCACGATATTCCCGAAGAGTGTCGATTGTTGTTCCAGCCTATAATGAAGCTGACAATATAAAACCACTCGTTGAAAAATTTGAGGAGATGATCAGGAGGACACGACTTCCTGCTGAGGTAATTATAGTTGACGACGGTTCGGATGACCAGACATTGCAATTCGCACAGCAGGAAGCTCGCGGTCGAAGATTCCTCCGTGTGATTTCAACCGGCAGACACAGAGGGCTGACATCTGCTCTTGAAACAGGATTCAATGCTGCTAAGGGCAAGATTTTTACGTTCTGGACTGCTGACCTGCAGTATATGCCTGATGAGATTCCAAAAATGATCGCTCGGATCGAGGATGGTTACGACGTCATTTGCGGCTGGAAAAAAGGCCGGTATGGACTGAAGAGACTCGTATCGTTTGTTTATAATATGCTTTCCCGGTTACTGTTCGGTGTGAAGGTCCATGATCTGAATTCTGTGAAGGCTTTCAGGAGAGAGGTCTACGAGGAAATGCCGACACTGCGCGAGGGATGGCATCGCTATCTGGTTGTAATTGCTGCACAACGCGGATTCAAAGTCGGCGAAGTTCGTGTGAAGCTGTATCCCCGTTTGCATGGCAAAACGAAATTTAGTATTCTTAGAATACCTATTGGGCTGACCGATCTGTTTTCAGTGAAATATCAGATATCGTTCATGCGCAAACCAATGCTGATTTTTGGATCGCTCGGCATCCTTCTCGTGTTTCTTGGTTTTGTCACCGGTGGTGTAGCGATCTATCTCAGATATATACTTCATGATGGTTTTCGACCGTTGCTATATCTGGTGATGCTTCTGGTTATTTCCGGACTGGCATCGATTGGTCTTGGATTCGTCGCTGAGTCTTTGATCTATGTAAAAGATGAAATCAGCGGGTTGAAAAAACAGGAGCAAAAGATCGACAACCTCGCCGAGTCGATTTCGCACCTGAGGAAACAGCTCCAGTCGATAGAGAAAAGTGTCAAACGGGAAGTTCGATCAGGTGACAAGTCGGAATAGCATCCGAAGAAATATTCTCGTTCTCACGCACAATTTCCCAAGATATAAGGGCGATATGCCCGGTGTGTTTTTATATAACCTGTTGGATGGGTTGCGGGATCATGCGAGATTCGTAGTTCTTACGCCTCACGATGCAGGGCTGAAAGATCATGATGAAGTAGGTGACATTGAAGTCCGCAGATTTCATTACGCTCCCGACTACAGGGAAACACTCGCGTATCGCGGTGAAATGCAGAACTATGTAAAATCGGCTCCGCTGTCTGTCCTGAGGTTTTTCTTGTCATTTAAGTCTGAGGCTGTCCGCATGGCCGAATCAGGAGAGTTCGATCTGATTTGGGCGCACTGGTGGATACCGGCAGGTTGGGCTGGTGCGAAAGCCGCAATGAAATCCGGTTGTCCATTGATTGTCACTTGCCACGGTACTGATATTTACCTGTTGAAAAAATACGCGTTGCTTCAAAAAATCGGTTCCCGTGTGTTTACCGCGGCAGAAAGGATAACAGTCGTTTCCAGTTTCCTCAAAGATAATCTGATTAACTCGATTGGTGGAAAAGTGAACGACTTGTCGGATAAAATCTCAATTACACCGCTGCCGATTGATACGAATCTGTTTTCATTCGATGAGAACGTGAAACCAGTAAGTGGATCGATTATTACGGCATCACGCCTTACGAAACAGAAGAATCTCGATGTGCTGATCCGCTCAACGAAACGGCTTGTCACTGATGAAGTCTCTTTCACACTCGATATATATGGCAGCGGATCCGAAAGAAAGAATCTTGAAGTATTGATTGGCGATCTCGACCTTGGAGATCGCGTGAGGATCCACAGCCCTGTTCCACAGCGTGAATTGGCAGACCGATACAGAAAATCTGAGATCGCCGTGTTGGTTTCCGAGCGCGAGGGGTTCGGGCTGATGCTGCCGGAGGCGATGCTGTGTGGATGTGCCGCAGTCGGATCACGTTCAGGCGGGATCACTGATATTGTCACCGGTGACGGAAAAGATGGCATGCTTGTGGAACCTGGGGACGTCGATTCCCTTTACAGTGTATTGAAGACACTCCTGACTGACAGGGAACGTCTGTCGAGTCTTCGTATGTCATGTTTGTCGGCGGCACGACAGCGATATTTGACCGATGCAATTCTCGAGACATTCAGGCATGTCTTGCAGATCGGATGATTGGGGATGCCAGAGAAGTAACAAGAACATATCAGAGGACAACATGCCGGATCCTATAGATAAACAAAGTACTTCACAGATTCGTCGCGGTAAACAGCGTGCGCGTGCGATGCTCGAAGCAAACGATTTCGATGGAATTGCAGACTGGGCTAAGAATGGCAATGGTGTAAGGCGCGTCCTGATCTCGTGCTTATTTGATGAGACCGAGCTGATTTGCTTTCGCGCTGCTGAAGCTCTCGGAGTTGTATGCGCCATCGAGGCAGGCAGAGGTTTGAACAAAGTGAGGCGAGTGATTCGTCACCTTCTCTGGCTTATGAATGACGAGTCGGGTGGTGTCTGCTGGTATGCGCCTGAGGCAATCGGTGAAATACTTGTGAACGTCCCGAAACTAAGGGATAAATTCATCCCCATACTCTGCTCATTCATCCAGGAGGAACCATTCGAACAGGGTGTTCATCGCGCTATGTATCGTATGTCAAAACTTGATCCTGACATGCTTCCGGATATGCCGGTGGAATTGATTGAATCACTTGATGACCCTGATCCGGTGATTCGTGGATGCGCCTGTGAGATTGTGGGGACTCTGCAGATCTATGCGGCAGAGGACAAAGTCAAATCTCTTTTGTATGATAACACCGAATACAAGTTGTATGATTTTGAGAGCAGGGAATTTGTCCATAAATCTGTCGGTAGTGCTGCAACTGATGCACTTGTTGCACTGACGAAGAATGAGTAATGATTATCAATAAGTGGGGCATATACAGAATTGATTCGCAGTTTGGCAAAGCCGTTGAAGAGTTCCGAAAAATTGATTCTATGCTATTTGAACACAAGGCTGCTCGAATGTTGAAACATAATTGCTTGACTTGCTGAAATCATGTGAACATTATATAAATCTGTTTATATAAAGGTTAAGGGTTTTGCATGTTTTTCTTACTTTGATCGCAAAATAAACCATCCTCCGGAGGATACAATGTTAAGCTTGGGACATCGTTTGTTAATAATCATTCCACTAATCGTGCTTCTAGCGCTGGCGAATGTCAGTTGTTCAAAAAAGACCACACCACCGCCCCCGCCTGCCAAGAAGGGGAGCATCGCCATAAGTTCCACTCCGACCGGCGCGATGATCTATCTTGATGGCGACAGCACCGGCAATGTGACAAATGATACTATCAATGATTTAGACCCCGGCGATCACACCGTACGCCTTGTTCTGGATGGTTATGTCGATTGGGATTCAAC